>DPSI01000366.1 GCA_003527165.1 Pseudomonas sp. | reverse complement strand
TAATAAAGGCATGCGTCGCCCATGCGTGCCTTGAGCAGTGGCAGATGGTTGTCGCGGTAGTAGTCGTGATCGAATCGTGCGTCTGGGGTGTTGGGGTACATCACGCTGACCTTGATCATGCTGCTGCTCCTTGATGACGAGTACGACGGCACGCACTGCCGACCGTAATTGGGGACTGGCGACTATCGCACGGTGGCTGCTCGGACTAAACGCTCGACAACTGAAAGTACCGCCCCGTTCGGCGACGCTCACGAGACCGGCAGGCGGCCTAGCCAGCGATCCTGTCGCCCACCCGCAGAACGCCGGTATCGATAGCCAGGTGGACCAGCTCCGCGTGTGAGCTGACTTGCAGTTTGCTTTTCAGGAGGGTCAGGTAGTTGGACACCGTCTTGCCGCTGATGCATAACCGCGCGGCAATCAGCCGCGCCGGGGTGCCTTTGGCGAGCATGACGAATATCTCGAATTCCCGCTGGGTCATTCCCTGCAAGCGAGGGTCCAGGGCGTTGGCTGCCGCCGAGTTGCGCGCCAGCTGGGTCGCCAGCGGCTGTTCGATGTAGGCATGGCCGGCTAAGGTGCGTCGCACCGCGTCCACCAGTACTTCGGGCGACGAACTCTTGGTGATATAGCCGGCGGCCCCCGCGTCCAGCGCCTGGCGCACCAGCGGTAGCTCGTCGTGCATGCTGAAGAACAGCACACGCAACTGCGGCAAGCGCTGCAGCAAGCGCCGAGTGGTTTCCACACCGCTGATACCAGGTAACCCGACGTCCATGATCACCATGCTGGGAGGGGCTTCCTGAACTGTCGTCAGTGCCTCCTCGCCATCACAGGCTTCCATGACCTGGGCTTCAGGCAGCAGCACGCGCAGCAGCGCGGCGTAACCTTGCCGGACGACGGCGTGATCGTCGACGAGAAGAATCTTCATTGGGCCAGTGACTCCTTGAAGGGAATGTCCAGATACACGATCCAGCCGTTGCGTCTACCACCGGTAGCGATCAACGAGCCATCCAGCGCGCGGGCGCGCTCCTGCATGGAGCGCAGACCGATACCTGGTCGTCGGGCTCCGTGATGACCGCCGCCGTTATCACGGATCAGCAGCCTTAGCCGCTGGCCTTTCATGCGCAGGCGAACACACACGACGCTGGCACGGGCATGCTTGGCCACGTTGGTCAACGACTCCTGCAACAGGCGATACAGATGCTCCTTGGTACTCAAGGGCAGGCTCGGCAGGCGCCGGTCGATCTGCAATCGCAACTCGATGCCTTGAGCGCTTTGCCATTGCTCGGACAGCAGACGTATCGCTTCAGGCAGTTCCAGATAATCGAGCATCACCGGATAGAGTTCGCGGGTCAGACGGCGGAACCCATCCTGCAGCTGCTCGCAATGCTCATCGAGGCAGCGTGCGGTACTGCTGACCAGCTGCGGCTGGTCATTGATCGCCTGCAGCAGGCATGCCTGAGCGCGGATGCCCGTCAGATATTGCCCAAGGTCGTCGTGCAGGGCCTGGGCAAGTTGAGTGCGCTCGTGTTCCTGTAGCGCCAGTAATGAGCGTGTCAGGTCGTCGTTGTCACGCCTGGCGTACTCCAGCGAGCCGACCATGCGGTTGAAGTGTCCGGCCAGCTGTCGCGCTTCGAGCAAGGAATGCGCTCGCAGGCGCGTGTCGAGTCGTCCCTGCGATACGCAACCAAAGGCGGCGAGCAACTCGTGCAGCACCCCGAGAGCAGGCCGCACGGCCCAGCGGATCGCCAACAGACTCAGCACCAGGGCGATGCCAAACAACGCCAAGAGTTGCAGCAACGAATCCCGTACTTCCTCGATTTCATCCCTGGGATCGACGCTCAACTGCAGCACTCGGCCGTCAGTCATGCGCACCGTCAGCGGCGAAGGCAATTCGCCTGGATATAACACCGCCTCGAGCCAAGTACGCCGTTCCAGCTGGAAATCCCTGCTGCCAATACCGGTATCCAGCCAGCGCACCTGAACGTGGCGCAGATGAGCGGTCAGGTCGGGCTGCAGTGCGGCAGGGTCGCGCTCGGCGACATCCCGAAGATAGCTGAGCACGGCTCCCGCCGCGTTCAGTTCGCGGCTCACGTCATGGCTGGCCTGGCGCAGCAGCACCAGCAGGCAGACGGTTGCGACCAGGCCGAAGAACAGCGAGACCAGCAAGCTGATGCGCCAGAGCGCAGACATGCTCCGCCTCGGAATCCGAACGATCAGCTGCTTCGACTCACTTGATCACGAAGGTCCCTTCCATGCCCTTGTTCTGCAAACCCTTGCAGTAGAACGGATAGCGGCCGGGTTTAATCGGCAGGAAGAAGATTTCGGCCTCGCCGGCTTCTTCGAACTCCAGTTCTACTAGGGTGATCGCCTTGATTTCCACGCCGCCGGCTTCGACCTTGCGCAGGAAGATGGCATGGGAAAACTCGGGCGCCTGGAAGGCGCACTCCTTTTGTCCGTCAGCGATGACCTTGAGTTGATAGGCGACGCCGGTTTCCAGTTGATACTCCTTCTGCGAGACCGCGTAATCGCTCTCTTCGGAACCGAATTTGAGGTCCGGCAACGATTGGGTGCGACGGGTGAGGTCACCAGCAGCAAGCACCTGGTCGAAGCCGATCAGACTGGCGATCAATAGCAGGTTGAGGGTCAGGGCTTTGAAGGGAGGCA
>DPSI01000364.1 GCA_003527165.1 Pseudomonas sp. | reverse complement strand
TCGCGAGCGTCAGCGGGACTATCTGGGCGCGACTATCCAGGTCATTCCGCACATCCCCGACGAGATCAAGCGCCGCATCATCAAGGGTGCCGGTGACGCCGATGTCGCGCTGGTGGAAGTCGGCGGGACCGTCGGCGATATCGAATCGCAACCCTTCCTCGAGGCGATCCGCCAGCTACGCGTCGAAGTCGGTGCCAAGCGCGCCATGCTGATGCACCTGACGCTGGTGCCCTACATCGCCACCGCCGGCGAGACCAAGACCAAGCCGACCCAGCATTCGGTCAAGGAGCTGCGCTCCATTGGCCTGCAGCCGGACGTGCTGGTATGCCGCTCCGACCACCCGATCGATGTGTCCTCGCGGCGCAAGATCGCGCTGTTCACCAACGTTGAAGAGCGCGCGGTGATCAGCCTGGAAGACGTCGACACCATCTACAAGATTCCAGGCGTGCTGCACGCGCAGGGCCTGGACGATTTCGTCGTCGAGCGCTTTGGCCTGGAGTGCGGCGGCGCGGATCTGTCCGAGTGGGACCGCGTGGTCGATGCCAAGCTGAATCCCGAGAAAGAAGTCACCATCGCCATGGTCGGCAAATACATGGAACTTCTGGACGCTTACAAATCTCTGATCGAGGCAATGAGCCACGCTGGCATCCAGAGCCGTACCAAAGTGAACCTTCGCTATATCGACTCCGAAGACATCGAAAACCAGGGCACCAGCCTGCTCGAAGGCATGGATGCGATTCTGGTTCCGGGTGGTTTCGGCCTGCGCGGCGTCGAAGGCAAGATCGCGACCGTCAAGTACGCACGCGAAAATAAGATTCCTTACCTGGGCATCTGCCTCGGCATGCAGGTGGCGGTGATAGAGTTCGCCCGCGATGTGCTGGGCTGGACCGATGCCAACTCCACCGAGTTCGACAAGGACAGTACCCATCCCGTCGTTGGCCTGATTACCGAGTGGGCGGACGCCACCGGCACCGTGGAAACCCGCACCGATGCCTCCGATCTGGGCGGCACCATGCGCCTCGGCGCTCAAGAATGTGGCCTCGAGGCGGGCTCCAACGTATTTGCCTGCTATGGCAAGGAGCGCATCGTTGAGCGCCACCGCCACCGCTATGAAGTGAACAACAACCTGTTGCCGCAGCTGCAGGCCGCCGGCCTGAAAATTACTGGTCGCTCCGGCGACGGTGCGCTGGTCGAAGTGGTCGAGGCGCCCGATCATCCCTGGTTCGTGGCTTGCCAATTCCACCCGGAATTCACCTCTACGCCGCGCGATGGCCATCCGCTGTTTAGCGGTTTCGTCAAGGCGGCGCTGGACCACAAGGCGGGCAAGGCATGACCCAGAAGACCATTCGCGTCGGCAATATCGAGATCGCCAACGACAAGCCGTTCGTACTCTTTGGTGGCATGAACGTACTGGAGTCTCGCGATCTCGCCCTGCAGATCTGCGAAACCTATGTGAAGGTGACCGAGAAGCTCGGCATTCCTTATATTTTCAAGGCCAGTTTCGACAAGGCGAATCGCTCCTCGATCAATTCCTTCCGCGGCCCTGGCCTGGAAGAGGGCATGCGCATCTTCGAGGACGTGAAGAAGACATTTGGCGTTCCCGTAATTACTGATGTACACGAACCGCATCAGGCGCAGCCGGTAGCCGAGGTCTGCGACATCATTCAGCTACCGGCTTTCCTGTCGCGCCAGACCGATCTGGTGGTCGCCATGGCCAAGACCGGTGCGGTGATCAACATCAAGAAGGCGCAGTTTCTCGCCCCTCAGGAAATGAAGCACATCCTGGCCAAGTGCGAGGAAGCCGGGAACGACCAGTTGATTCTCTGCGAGCGCGGCTCGTCGTTCGGCTACAACAACCTGGTCGTCGACATGCTCGGCTTCGACATCATGAAGCGCATGCAATACCCGGTGATTTTCGATGTGACCCACGCGCTGCAAATGCCGGGTGGGCGTGCCGACTCGTCGGGCGGGCGTCGTGCCCAGGTGACCGATCTGGCCAAGGCCGGACTCAGCCAGGGCCTGGCCGGTCTGTTCCTCGAAGCGCACCCCGATCCAGACAATGCCAAGTGTGACGGCCCCTGCGCCTTGCGTCTGGACAAGCTCGAACCCTTCCTCACCCAGCTCAAGCAGCTGGATGACCTGATCAAGAATTTTTCGCCAATCGAAACTGCTTGAAGCCTTGCAGCTATCTACGGAGTGTTAATAAAAATGGCAAAGATCGTCGACATCAAAGGGCGTGAGGTTCTGGACTCCCGTGGCAACCCCACCGTCGAATCGGACGTTATCCTGGATAACGGCATCATCGGCAGCGCCTGTGCGCCGTCGGGTGCATCCACAGGTTCCCGCGAGGCGCTGGAACTGCGCGATGGCGACAAGAGCCGTTACATGGGCAAAGGTGTGCTGAAGGCTGTCAGCAACATCAACGGCCCGATCCGTGACCTGCTGCTGGGCAAGGACCCGCTGGATCAGAAGGCATTGGATCGCGCGATGATCGAGCTGGACGGCACCGAAAACAAGGCATCGCTGGGCGCCAACGCGATCCTCGCCGTGTCGCTGGCCGCCGCCAAGGCCGCCGCCCAGGACCAGGATCTGCCACTGTACGCGCACGTCGCCAACCTCAACGGCACGCCTGGCCAGTACTCCATGCCGGTACCGATGATGAACATCATCAACGGTGGCGAGCACGCCGACAACAACGTCGACATCCAGGAATTCATGGTACAGCCGGTCGGTGCCAAGACCTTCGCCGATGCGCTGCGCATGGGCGCCGAGATCTTTCATCACCTGAAAGCCGTACTGAAGGGCCGCGGCCTGAGCACCTCGGTAGGTGACGAAGGTGGCTTCGCCCCGAACCTGGCTTCCAATGAAGACGCTCTGGCGGCTATCGCCGAAGCCGTGGCCAATGCTGGTTACACGCTCGGTGACGACGTCACCCTGGCGCTCGACTGCGCTTCCAGCGAATTCTTCGAGAACGGCAAGTACGATCTGGCCGGCGAAGGCAAAGTCTTCGATGCCGCCGGTTTCGCCGATTACCTCGCCGGACTGTCCGAGCGCTATCCGATTATCTCCATCGAAGACGGCATGGACGAGTCCGATTGGGACGGTTGGAAGGTTCTGACCGACAAGATCGGCAGCAAGGTCCAGCTGGTCGGCGACGACCTGTTCGTAACCAACACCAAAATTCTCAAGGAAGGTATCGAAAAAGGTATCGGTAACTCGATCCTGATCAAGTTCAACCAGATCGGTTCGCTGACCGAAACCCTCGAGGCCATCCAGATGGCGAAAGCAGCCGGTTACACCGCAGTGATCTCGCATCGCTCCGGTGAGACAGAGGACAGCACCATTGCCGACCTGGCTGTCGGTACCGCTGCGGGTCAAATCAAGACCGGCTCGTTGTGCCGTTCGGATCGCGTGTCCAAGTACAACCAGCTGCTGCGTATCGAAGAGCAGCTCGGCGGAAAAGCAGCCTACAGGGGGCGTGCCGAGTTTCGCGGCTGATACTTCGCATGCTAGAAAAGGGGCGGCGCTACAGGCTGTGTGAAAACTACTGCGCTCGGTGATGCTGCGTTAAAAACAGGCTCAGAATGCTCATTTACAACTCGTAAATTCCGCTTCTTCGCCTGTTTTTGCCTCGCCTAACCTTCGTTCGCTACGTTTTCACATAGACTGGTTAGTCGCCCTTTTTGTGGATAACGGTCAGCGCTGTTAAGGTCGCCGCAGATATCAGGCGATGCGCTAGCCAGCAAAGGAGAGCCGGCCATGTCGTTGACCGCTGCCTATACACCGTTAATGGAAACCAACCGAACCCGTTCCATGCCGTCCATGCGCAGTCCTTACTGGTTGTTCGTCGTACTGATCCTGCTGTTGGGTGGCTTGCAGTACCGTCTTTGGGTGGGCGAGGGAAGCCTTGCTCAGGTCAGCGGATTGAATAAACAGATCGCTGAACAGCAGGGCGAGAATCAGCGTCTTCTTGAGCGCAATCGCATTCTCGAAGCCGAAGTAAGGGAGCTCAAGCAGGGCATGGAAACCGTCGAGGAGCGTGCTCGTCACGAACTCGGCATGGTCAAAGAGGGCGAGACTCTCTACCAGCTCACCGAGTGAAAGTGGCTATGCCTCCGTCGTTCTGGGTTGTCATTCCGGCTGCGGGTGTCGGTAGTCGCATGCGTGCAGATCGGCCCAAGCAATACTTGCCTCTAGCCGGCAAGACGATCATCGAACATACCCTCGACTGTTTTCTCGGCCACCCTGGGCTGCAGGGGCTAGTGGTCAGTCTCGCGGCTAAAGATCCCTACTGGTCAGGGCTATGTTGCGCCAACGACCCGCGTATTTATCGCGCCGATGGCGGTGCCGAGCGTTCCGATTCGGTGCTTGCCGGGCTGCGCCATTTAGCCGAGCTAGGTGCAGGGGACAACGCATGGGTGCTGGTGCACGACGCAGCACGTCCCAATCTCTCGCGTCAGGATCTCGACAAGCTACTGACCGAGCTGGCGGATGATCCGGTGGGGGGGCTGCTCGCTGTGCCGGCGAGGGATACGCTGAAGCGTGTGGGCATCGATGGACGGGTATCTGAAACGATTGATCGCAGCGTGATATGGCAGGCGTTCACGCCGCAGATGTTCCGTCTCGGGGCGCTCCGCGATGCGCTTGCCGGGGCGCTCGAAGCTGATGCGGCGGTCACCGACGAGGCGTCGGCGCTGGAATGGGCGGGACATCACCCGAAGCTGATCGAGGGGCGTGCAGATAATCTTAAGGTGACTCGCCCGGAAGACCTGCAATGGTTGGAACGGCGCTGGCAATCCTGAAGGCCAGCGCTGCCTGTCCAATCAATCAGCGAGAGGCCCGTCTCCTTCGGCCGTCTCATGGTCATCGCTCGGCTAGTAGCGATAGATGGCAGCCGCACCGCTCTGGGTCGGCATGCGCTCGGTGGGCACCGAGATGACTTCGCCGCCTTGCTCCAATGTCCAGATAGTCAGCTCATCAAGCAGATCGGGCGTCGTGGCCGAGTCGTCATCGACGGCTAGCGCTTTGCCCTGCTGCTTGTCCGCTATACCGGGGATCTGCCGCTCGGTTTCAACCAGCAACGTCGCTACGCGACCTTCAAGGGTGGCCTGGCCGATCTGTTCGAGCTGATCGGTGGCGAGCCCCTGTCCACGCGACTCTCCGTACTGGTTGATGAAACCTTCGAGACGCTTGATATAGCGCGGCTGCATGACCATCCAGCTTTTTTCCCGCAATTCGTCGTGGCTGAGCAACGAAGCATCGTTCTCGATACCCTCGGGTAAAAGAAACTCGTTGTGGCTGAGCTTGCGGAAATGGAACTGGTGCTCGGGAAGGGCTGCGAGAATTAGCGGCAGCCGGGTCCTGCGGCTGTGATGCTCGAGGACAGCACGATCCACTTCGCGGAAAAAGCGTTCGCGATCACGATCAATCTCGTCCTGTCGTCCAGCACCGCCGCTTTCGACCTGCATCGGATCACCACGTTCGCTGGCCCGGCTATAGCCTTGAGGAAACCCGGTCTGACCTTTTTCGGTCAGTTCGCGGCCAAGCGCCTCCTCCACGGTCTTCGGTACGCCGTCGGCAAGCCGGACTTCATCGACACCGTCACGGTTGCCTTCGAACAGGCGTACCGAATCCAGGGTGATCGCCAGTATCTGGTAGCGATCGGCTGACTGGGCGATGCGCAGCAATGGCTTGAGGTGCATCCGATCATTGGCAACGGCCAGCTCCGGTACGCTGCGTTGCAGGCGGAACACCTCGAAATAGTCCCTGGCGCCGAACACGGCCAGTCCATCGCGGTTGAAGTTCCAGAAATCGACGTTATCGATCAGTGCGTAAAACGGCTCGAGTAGCGATTTGGCCTGGTCGCCTCGGCCCTGCTGCTTGAGAGCATCCTCCAGCTGGCGCACTAGATGTTTGAAACGGATGGGATCCTGCTGGCGCTCGGGAAAGCTGCGGTGGGTGGGCTGGTACAGCGATAGACACGGCGCCTCGCGCTTTGCCAGTAGCTGGGACATGATTTCACGATCGAGCAATCTGTTCATGCATGGCCTCTTTCGTAGTCAGGTGGTTCGGTCCCTCGTGGACATGGCGGCCTGGTTCGACAGGCAAATGGTCAGTGATGGTTGAGTTTGTCCAACGCATGCGCCAGGGCATGGCTGAGCTTTGCTGCGGCACCATCGATGGCGAGTGTCATGGAGTCCGCCTTGTGGGTCGTCGAGATCGGCTCATGGCCTTTCACCCTGGCTTCCATCTGACAACGCTTGTCCTGAGGGCCACTTTTACCGCTGTTTTCATCGTTGAGATGAACTTCGACTCGGGTCAGCTGATCATCGAAACGCTCCAGCTCGCTCTCCACGGTTGCCTTTACGTGCTCCTCGAGGTTGCTGGTCACGTTGACGCTGTGATTGCTGTTCACCAGAATCTGCATGATGTCCTCCTGATTGAATCGCCGGATAGCTCCAGGCAAAGGCAAAGGGCACCGGCTACAGAATATCGACGTGACCGGATTACGCGGGTTCCGCCAGTGGATTGGCAGTCGGACGCGCGGTGCAGTCGCAACTCAACCGCGTTGGCTGCGGTACTCGGGGCGCATGGCGAGCCCATCTTTGAGCGCCTGGATCAGCAGTCGCACTTTCGGCAACGGGTAACGGCGCTGCGGATAGACGGCCCAGACCGCCGTGTTCGGTGGCTGGTTGGCTTCCAGCAAGGACACCAGTTCGCCGCGGCGCAGTGGCTCCTGAACATAATAGTCCGGCAGCTGGCAGAGCCCGAACCCTCGAAGTGCGGCGTCCAGTACCGCTTGGCCGCTGTTGCAACGCCAGTTGCCGGAGGGCTTGAATGGCTGCTCGCGACCTTCGACCTGCAGCATCCAGGCGTCCCCCGTGCCCACCAGGCAGTTGTGCCGTGCCAGTTCGGACAGGGTGTGCGGTCGCCCGTAGCGTTCGAGATAACTCGGCGCGGCGCATAGATACATGGCGCGGGGGGCGATGCGTGTCGCCACCAGTCGCGATTCGCTCAGGCGCCCCAGGCGTATCGCCAGGTCGTAGCCTTCCTGGACCAGATCCAGGGTACGGTTGGACAGCTCGATATCGACCCGCAGCTGCGGGTGCTGCGCCATGAAATCGTTCACCAGCGGCACGATGAAGCGTTCTCCATAGGCCACCGCGGCGGTCATGCGCAGCAGGCCTGTCGGGGCGGCATGCAGGTCGCTGACAGCGTGAAAGGCTTCGTCGCGCTCCTCAATCAATCGCTGACAGCGGGCCAGAAAGGTATGACCGGCTTCGGTTAGCGACACGCGGCGTGTGGTGCGGTAGAGCAGTCGCGCCTGCAGGCGTTCCTCGAGGCGCGCCACCTGTCGGCTGATGTGCGAGGACGAAACGCGTAGATGCTCCGCGGCCCGCATGAAGCTGCCGCATTCGGCTACGGCGACGAACTCATCGAGACCTTCCCATCGATTCATAGTGAAAAACCTGTCGCATTATCGGATAGGCGTCTGCCTCGAAGCAGATTATCCCCATAGTGCAATAATGTTTCCACGATCAGTCGATTAACCCCGGTCGACGATGAAACTACACTGCGCTTCACCATTTCATTCCATGAGTAGCTCCCCAATGACCATCAAATCCCGCGCCGCGGTCGCTTTCGGCCCGAACCAGCCCCTGCAGATCGTTGAGGTCGACGTCGAGCCGCCAAAGGCAGGCGAGGTGCTGCTGCGCATCGTCGCCACAGGTGTCTGCCATACCGACGCATACACACTCTCCGGAGAGGACTCCGAGGGCGTCTTCCCCTGCATCCTCGGCCATGAGGGCGGCGGTATCGTTGAAGCCGTGG
>DPSI01000313.1 GCA_003527165.1 Pseudomonas sp. | reverse complement strand
CTGCATCACCGAGGGCATCCCGACTCTCGACATGCTGGAAGTGAAGATCAAGTGCGACGAACTGGGTGTACGCCTGATCGGCCCGAACTGCCCCGGTGTGATCACGCCCGGCGAGTGCAAGATTGGCATTCAGCCTGGCCACATCCACTTGCCAGGCAAGGTCGGTATCGTTTCGCGTTCCGGTACGCTGACTTACGAAGCGGTCAAGCAGACCACTGATGCCGGTTTCGGCCAGTCTACCTGTGTCGGTATCGGCGGCGACCCGATCCCGGGCTCGACCTTCATCGACATCCTCAAGCTGTTCCAGGAAGACCCACAGACCGAAGCGATCGTGATGATCGGTGAGATCGGTGGTTCCGCTGAGGAAGAGGCCGCAGCCTACATCAAGGCCAACGTGACCAAGCCGGTGGTGTCCTACATCGCTGGCGTCACTGCGCCTGCCGGCAAGCGCATGGGCCATGCCGGTGCGATCATTTCCGGCGGCAAGGGCACCGCGGACGAGAAGTTTGCTGCGCTGCAGGATGCGGGCGTGAAAACCGTTCGTTCGCTTGCCGATATCGGCAAGGCGCTTGCGGAACTGACCGGCTGGGAAGTCAAGCAAGGCTGATGCTTCATTCGTGACGCCAGATGCCAGTCAGCCTGTCTGACTGGCATTTTTTGTTTCTGGCGTAGCAGAACTCGTCTGGCTTTCATCGCTGACAAGATGAAAACCTTTACGCCGTCCGTCTTGCCAAAACGGCGCGAATCCTCGCTCTAGAGAGGGAATTCCATTAAGGTGCGTGCTTTTTCTCGGGCGGCTCGACAAGCATCGCGTCTGTTTCCGGGAGAACACGCCTAGGTGCGTTCGCCGTACCAGAACCTCCTACAGTGGTGATTGACCGATGACTCGATTGAAAGGCTTGGATCTGCTGGCCCTCGGCTTCATGACCTTCGCGCTATTTCTTGGCGCGGGCAATATTATCTTCCCGCCCAGCGCTGGGCTGGCCGCGGGACACTCAATCTGGCTTGCCGCGACAGGCTTTCTGCTGACCGGTGTCGGCTTGCCGCTGCTTACGGTGGTGGCGCTGGCCCGGGTGGGCGGTGGGATGGACAGGCTGACCGCACCACTTGGGCGGGTCGCCGGCACGCTGCTGGCGGTGGCGGTATACCTCGCCATCGGCCCGCTATTTGCGACGCCACGCACCGCGGTAGTCTCGTTCGAAATGGGCGTGGCACCCTTTACCGGAAACTCGGCCACGCCGCTGCTTGCTTACACGCTGCTGTTCTTCGCTGCAACGCTGTTTCTCGTACTGAACCCAGGTCAGCTGATGACTCGGGTGGGCAAATTCATCACCCCGGTACTTCTTGCCGCCTTGCTGGTGCTCGGTGGAGCAGCGCTTTTCGCGCCGGCCGGTGAGATCGGTGCGACCGCCGAAAGCTACCGTAACGGCCCTTTGCTCAAGGGCTTTCTTGAAGGCTATCTGACGATGGATACGCTCGGTGCGCTGGTATTCGGCATCGTCATCGCCACGGCCATTCGGGATCGCGGTGTGTCGGAGCCGGCGCTGGTAACGCGCTATTCGATGATTGCTGGCGCCGTTGCGGCCATAGGGCTTTCACTCGTTTACCTGGCGCTTTTCTATCTCGGCGCCACTAGCCAGGGTATCGCAGGTGATGCACAGAACGGCGTACAGATCCTGACGACCTATGTGCAACACACGTTCGGCACCACGGGCAGCTTGTTGTTGGCTGTGGTGATAGCCCTTGCGTGTCTGACCACGGCGGTCGGGCTGACGACCGCTTGTGGTGAGTTTTTCAGCAATCTCCTTCCGGTCAGCTATCGCGTGGTGGTTGTCGTTTTCACACTGTTCAGCCTGATCGTGGCGAATCAGGGACTCACGCAGTTGATCAGCGTTTCGATACCTGTGCTGGTCGGGCTTTATCCACTAGCGATCATGCTGGTTGCGCTGAGTCTGCTCGATCGCTGTTGGATCTCGCCGAGTCGCATATTCGTTCCCGTGATGGCCGTGACGTTTGTGTTCGGTGTTGCGGATGGTCTCTCGGCTGCCGGTTTCACCGATCTGGTCCCGGAGCTGTTCACTGCCTTACCGCTAGCTGCGCAAAGCATGGGTTGGCTGTTGCCGGTACTGGTGACCTTGGTGATTGCGTTTGTCATCGATCGGCGCCTCGGTTCCGCTCGGAAAGCCGATGCAACGAGGGCGTCCTGAACCGCAACCGCTAAGAGCCGAGGCGTCAGCATGACCGGCTATAATCAGGTGCGATTGTTCAGGGGGTTTTAATGTCTATTCCAAGTCATCTTCTACCGCACCTGATCGCTGTTATCTGGTTCATCCTGTGCTGGGCCGGCTATACGCGATACGCCAGCTGGCGAGGTAGGGATACCGCTTGCCTGGCCAGCGTGCTGCACCTGTACCGTCAGGACTGGATGCGCCGCATGCTGCTGCGTGACAACCGGATCGCCGACGCCAACGTGATTGGCAATCTCGAACGCAACGCTGGCTTTTTCGCTTCCAGCACACTGATTATTCTGGCCGGAATTCTCACCGCGTTGGGCGCCTCCGACCGCGCGGTCTCGCTGCTGGCCGATCTGCCGTTCGCTCAGCCCGTGAGCCGGGGTCTTTCAGAGATCAAACTGCTCGCGCTGGGTGTCGTCTTCGTCTACGCGTTCTTTACCTTCAGTTGGTGCATGCGGCAGTACAACTTTGCAGCCGTACTGGTCGCCTCGGCGCCCATGGCCGGCGAGCGCAACGTCAGCGACCAGGAGCGCAAGTCATTCGCCGAACGCGCCGCACAGGTTATTTCGATGGCGGCCAACCAGTTCAACTTCGGGCTGCGTGCATACTATTTCGGCATGGCCACGCTGGCCTGGTTTATTCACCCATGGTTTTTCATGGGCGTAACGGCCGGGGTCGTGCTGATTCTGTATCGCCGTGAATTTCATTCCGACGTGCTCGGAGTGATGGTATTTACGCCAACCTTGCCCATCGACCCACCGAAGGAATAGGGCCACCGCCAGTGAGACAGGTTAAAATGCTCGGCTTGATTCGAATTCGAGAGTTCGCATGAGCGATAGTTTGATACTGGAGCGCACCCGGCGCTTCCTTTCCCTGTTGCGCCACTGCCAAGTCCTCGGCATGAGCGTCGAATTTGCTGATGCCAAGGGGCTCACGCTGCGCCTTCCGTACAG
Source organism: Pseudomonas sp. (assembly GCA_003527165.1). Taxonomy (GTDB): domain Bacteria; phylum Pseudomonadota; class Gammaproteobacteria; order Pseudomonadales; family Pseudomonadaceae; genus Stutzerimonas. The sequence continues at coordinate 381 of DPSI01000313.1, read as the reverse complement.
CGAGAAGATCGTCAGCAATCCCGACAGCGGGCTCGTCCACGGTGGCGCGATCACCACGTTGATGGACACGACTTGCGGTATCTCGACAGCATGCGCGCTGCCCGAGCTGGAGATTTGTCCGACGCTCGATTTGCGCATCGATTACATGCATCCCGCCGAACCGAATCATGACGTGTTCGGCTTTGCCGAATGCTACCGGGTGACGCCAACGGTCATCTTCACCCGCGGAGTCGCATATCAACGCGATATCAACGAGCCAATCGCGCATGTGGTGGGCGCCTTCATGCGCATGGGTAAGAACACTCTGGTAGCAGAGCCGGAGGTGCGTCGATGAGCAACCTGGATCTCGATGCGCTGGTCAAGGAGGCCCACGCCAGCAAC
>DPSI01000105.1:2323-8010 GCA_003527165.1 Pseudomonas sp. | reverse complement strand
GGCGCGGGCTCGCTACCGCGAATGTAGGGAATCTGCACGGCGTCAGGACAATTCTCCAACGTCCCCTGCCCAGTCTGCGCATCCACCCAAGCCATCTCCACATTCTCGGGGAGCAAGGCCTGCAGCGGCAGCGGATCGGCACGGCGCATGAAGTCCGCCCAGATCTGTAAGGCTCCGGTGGCGCCGGTCAGCGACGTCTTGCCGTTATCGTCACGCCCCAGCCAGACCACCGCCAGGAGGTCCTGACTGAATCCGGCGAACCAACTATCGCGCGAGTCGTTGGTGGTGCCGGTCTTGCCCGCCAAGGTCAATGATTTCGGCACATGATTGTAGGCCGAACGCCCCGTACCTTCGAGCATGACGCGTTGCATGGCGTACTGGGTCAGGTAGATAGCACCTGCATCGAAACGCTGCTCGATCTTGAACGGATAGCGACTGAGCGGCTCACCGTCAGCGGCAACGACGCTGCGAATACCACGCAGGGGCGTATTGAAACCGCCATTGGCCAGTGTCTGGTACATACCCGCGACTTCGATAGGCCGTAGACCACCCGCGCCCAGCAGCATCGAAGGATAGGCTGGCCATTGTGGCGAAGCGCCCAACCGCTCCAGGGTTTTCAGCACGTGAGGCACCCCCAGATCGAGGCCCAGGCGCGCCGTGGACAGATTGTAGGAATTGGCCAGCGCCTGGTAGAGATAGACGGTACCGTGCGCGGTGCGTCCATAGTTCTGAGGTTTCCAGATCTGACCATCGGCACCCTTGACCGAAAACGGCTCGTCTTCCAACAGACTGGTCAGGGTGTACTGGCTGGGCTTCTCCAGGGCAGCAAGATAAATGGCCGGTTTGATCAGCGACCCGATCGGGCGCGACGCGTCCAACGCCCGATTGAATCCAGCGAACCCGGGCTGACGACTGCCCAGCATCGCCTGAAGCTCTCCGGTTTCCGGATTGGTGACCAGCATTGCGCCCTCGACGCCCTCCGCAGCCTTGCCGAGACGCTTCAACGTCTCGCTCATGGCCTGCTCTGCCTTGCGCTGCAAAATCGGGTCGAAGCTGGTGAAGACCCGCAGGCCTTCCTCCGTCAAATCCTCATCACGGTAGTCCTCACGCAGCTGGCGCTTGACCAGATCCAGGAATGCCGGATAAGAACTGTCGGCAAGACTGCCCCGTTGCGTGACCCCCAGCGGCGCCTGTCGAGCCGCTATTGCTTCCTCGGGACTGAGCACTTGCTGCTCGGCTAAAAGGTCCAGAACGAGGTTACGACGCTCCAATGCCCGCTCCGGATGGCGCCGCGGATTATAGTAAGTCGGCCCCTTCACCATGCCGACCAGCAGCGCAACGTGCTGCACACTCAACTCGGCGAGTGGCCGACCAAAGAAATACTGGCTGGCCAAGCCGAACCCATGAATGGCCCTGCGGCCGTCCTGCCCGAGAAACACCTCGTTGAGGTAGGCCTCGAGAATTTCATTCTTGTCGTAATGCAGCTCCAGCAGTACGGCCATCATCGCTTCGGTGGCCTTGCGGCTGAGACTACGCTCGTTGGTCAGATAAAAGTTCTTGACCAGCTGCTGGGTCAGCGTACTGCCGCCTTGGCGCACTTCGCCAGCGGTCAGGTTGACCCAGATGGCGCGCGCGATGGATTTGGGCGAAACACCGAAATGGTCAAAAAACTCCCTGTCCTCGACCGCAACCAGGGTCTCGACAAGGTAAGGGGGTACCTGGTCGAGCTTAATGAGGATGCGATCTTCGTTGTGCGCCGGATAAAGTCCGCCGATGGTTACAGGTTCAAGGCGCGCCACTGGAAGTTCACTGCCATTGGCTCGCGTCAGACCGGCAACGAAGTCACCGGAGAAACGCACCCGGATGCGCTGTGACTCTTCAGCTCCCTCATAAAACCGGAACCCGCGGGTATGCATTTCCACGGCGTTTGCGGCAACCGACATGCTGCCGGGACCACTGACAGCCTTTTCGCGGCGATACCCCAGCGCATCGAGTTCGGTCAGAAAATCATTCTTGGCGAGCTTTTGCCCAACGAACAATTCAAGCGGCCGTGCATAAACCGTTGCCGGAATCGTCCAGCGTTTGCCGGAGAACTTCTCCTGCACCACGGCATCGAGGTAAACGGCGACCCCGGCGAAGACCACCAGGGCCACAATGGATAGTTTGATCACCCAGCCCAGCCAGGGACGAGAGCCACCGGATCGGCGTTTGGAACGGGAACGAGAGGAGCGTGCTTTAGTCATGGCGGCGCATTATACGCACTTTGATTTGCCCGGAAGACGGCCTCTTGGCGGTTTGCAGGCCAGGCCCGGGGCGACATAATGGAGCGCTTTCGAGTGTGTGACCTGTGTCGCGATTGGCTCACATACCCCACCCAACAATCAGCAAGGAATGACCGTGAGCCAAGCATTGATCGCCGCGTTGCAAAATCCGGCCCTCTATCCCCACCCGGTGGACGGTTTCAGAATCATCGAAACCCATATTTCCTGGGTCATTCTCACCGGAACCTACGCCTACAAGATGAAGAAGCCAGTGGATTTCGGCTTCCTCAACTTTACCGACCTGGTGGATCGCAAGCACTTCTGTGAGGAGGAGCTGCGCCTGAATCAACGCATGGCGCCGGATCTGTACCTGCGCGTCCTGCCCGTTACCGGCAGTATCGACGCCCCGGTGATCGGGGGTGACGGCGAGCCGATCGAGTACCTGCTGCAAATGCGCGAGTTTCCACAGACGCAGCTACTGGCCGAAGTGCAAGCGCGCGGCGAACTGACCGACACTCATATCGATGCCCTCGCCGAACAGATCGCCCAGTTTCACCTGAGCACCCCCCAGGCGCCAACCGAGCATTCACTGAACAATGCCGAGGCGATCGTTGCACCGATGCGGCAGAACTTCGAGCAGATCCGCCCGTTGCTGACCGAGCAATCCGATCTGCAGCAACTCGATGCCCTGCTCGACTGGACCGAAACAAGCATTGCCCGCCTGCGGCCTCTGCTGGAGCAGCGCACCCAGCAGGGCTTCATCCGCGAGTGCCATGGCGATCTGCACCTGGGCAACGCCACGCTCATCGAAGGCAAGGTGGTCCTGTTCGACTGCATTGAATTCAACGAGCCCTTCCGCCTGATCGATATTGCCTCCGACGCAGCCTTCCTGGCGATGGACCTGGAAGATCGCGGGCTGAAATGCCAAGCACGGCGCTTCATTAACGGCTGGCTGGAACGCACCGGAGACTACGCCGCGCTCGAATTGCTCAGCCTGTACAAAGCCTATCGAGCGCTGGTTCGCGCCAAGGTCAGCCTGTTCCGACTGCATCAGGAAGAGGACGCGGTGCAGCGCCGGGTGATCCTGCGTCAGTACCGCAGCTACGCCGATCTGGCCGAAAGCTACAGCGCTATCCCCTCCCGTTTTCTCGCCATCACCCATGGCGTATCGGCGGTAGGCAAGAGCCAGGTTGCGCTGCGCCTGGTCGAGGCCTTGGGCGCCGTCAGGCTACGCTCGGATGTCGAACGCAAGCGGCTGCACGGCGAGCAGCCAAAGGCCCTGGCCACCGAAGTGGATGCCGGCATTTACAGTGCCGAAGCCGGCGAGGCCACTTACCGGCGGCTGCACTCACTGGCCGAGACTGCCCTGAACGCCGGCTTCTCGGTGGTAATCGATGCGACCTACCTCAAGCGGCCGCATCGACAGGCCGCTTGCCGGGTGGCTGAGTCGACCGGTGTACCGTTCATGATCCTCACCTGCGACGCGCCGGATGCGGTCATCGAACAGTGGCTTGCCCAGCGACAGGCCGGAGGGGGCGATCCTTCCGACGCAACCATGGCCGTGATCAGAGCGCAGCAGACGTCACGCGAGCCTTTGACAGAGAGCGAGCAATTGCTCAACCGACAGATCAACACCCCCGAGGCGGGCAGCCTCGACAATCTGGTCAACACCATTCGCCAACGGCTGCCAGGGCTCTAGCCCAAGGGTCGAGCAATCGAGCCGGACGCAACAGGCACCGCCGCGAGCAGAACCCGGCGGTGCCTCTATACTTGGACAGGTCTGATTGCGGAAGTCGACCATGTCACACAGCGTTCTGCCATTAGTGGTGCCGGGCCATCGCCATGGGTGACAGCGTCCGGCTTTTCTCAATTCGCTCCAACGATTACGCCCAGTTTCGCCCAAGTTATCCGGACAGCCTGTTCGACTGGCTCGCCGAACAGTGCCGGCAAACTCGCTACGCTCTCGACGTTGCGGCCGGCACCGGCCAAGCGACGCTTCCTTTGCTGGCCCGTTTCGACCGCGTTGTTGCCTGTGATGCCAGCTCTGATCAACTGACCGGCAGCTCAGGCTGGCGGTCAGTGCAGCGCTTTGCCGCTCAGGCCGAGCGGCTGCCGCTACGCGATGGTTTGGCCGACCTGCTGGTGGTCGCGCAGGCGCTGCACTGGTTCGCGACCCCGACTTTCTTTGCCGAGGCAAAGCGAGTGCTCGCTCCCGACGGCCTGTTCTGCGCCTGGTGCTACAGCCTGCTTCAGATAGACCCGATGCTGGATGCCGTCATCACCCGCCTCCATGGCGAAACGTTAAAAGGCTACTGGCCGCGAGGCCGCGCCAGTGTCGATGCAGGTTATAGCGATATCCAAGCGCCGTTCGAAACCATCGAACCGCCGCAGTTCGCCATCGAGACCCACTGGAATCTGCCTCAACTGCTCGGCTATCTGCGCACCTGGTCAGCGGTGAGGCAATGGCAGCAAACCAACGGCAGGGATCCGGTAGCCCAGCTGGAACCCGAGCTTGCGCGGTTATGGGGCGATCCAGCAGGACAGCGCAGGATTCGCTGGCCGCTTCATTTCCTCACCGGTTATCCGGGCCGATAGGAGCAATCATGCACGACGAACTGCTGACCCTGAGGAATCTCGGCAAGACATCCGCGCAATGGCTGCACGCCTCCGGCATCCACACAGCCGAGGACTTGCGCCGGCTCGGCGCAGTCAGCGCCTACCAGGCGGTCAAGTCACGAGGATTCAGCGCGTCACGTGTATTGCTTTACGCCATTGAAGGCGCCCTGCGGGACATCAATTGGAAGGAACTGCCAGATGCGCTCAAAAACGAGCTGAACCAGGATCTGGCAAGTGGCGATCACGGAGACAAGAGCTAGCTCACAACCTCCAGCTGGCGTGATTTACTCCCGCCCGCGGCGACCTTATTGTGAACACGCGCATCGCTCAACCTCTGTAAGCTCGCTTGTTCAAGGATTGCCGTCATGTATCTACTCGGGGAACAACCGGCCTACGCCGATCAGCTGATCAATCGCTTGCAGGGGATCCCCGCACAATTTCTGGAGGGCCTGACACCTTCCGCCCCCCTTATCGAAATCAAGGGCTCCGACAATCTGACGGAGGAGCTACCCGAGCAGCATCTGTTCCTCATCGAGAGCGGGTTGCTGCATGCGCTCGTGGATGAAAGGCCACTGTTCTACATGCAGGAAGGGGACATTCTCGGGCTTCGCCAGGGTATTGAGCTGCCAGTCTGCCGTTATCGCAGCGACGAATCGATTCGCCTGATTCCCTATTCACGCAGCGCCGTGCTTCAACATATCCATGCGGATCGACACCGGCAGGAACTCTTTACCCAATACCTGATTGGCCAGACGGCCCTACTATCCGATGCGCTGGCACGACTGAAGCAACCCGAGCTTCACCCCACTA
>DPSI01000105.1:354-2212 GCA_003527165.1 Pseudomonas sp. | reverse complement strand
ACCCCACTACCGGGTTCCAGCATTTCGCCGCGGGCGAAGAGCTGATTCGCCAGGGTGACGAGGCAGACAATGTTTTCATCATCATCGAAGGGCGCGCCGAAGCGATCGTCGACGGACAGAAAGTCGGTGACGTGCAGCGCGATGAAATCTTCGGCGCAATGGCCGTGTTTACCCAGGAAAAGCGCAGCGCCACCGTGGTCGCCACATCCGCCTGCACTGTCATGCTGATTCCCAAGGACCAGTTCCTCAGCTTGATGCAGAGCAATCCGAAAATCGCTCACAGCCTGATAGAAAGCATGGCCAGGCGCATCGATCTGCTCAACAAAGAAGTCACCCGGTTGCGCTTGCCCCTTACCGCATAGTCCCGCCCAAGGACCAATATTGAGCGATGGATATTTTATGTCGAATCAGCTGTTGACTGGATAATGAGAATTGTTATTATTAGCACCACTGATCGCGAGATCAGTCGGTAAGCTGGAAGTCCAGGCAGTCGGACTTTCAGGTTATCTCCTCATCAGGCTAATCACGGTTTTGACCCGGCTCTTGCCGGGTCTTTTTTTGCTCTGGATAAAGTGCCTGTGCATATGCTTTGTTTGACGGCTACTCGGCCTTTTCGCGAAACCCAACGCAATAGTCCTGCTGCGGCTGAGCTGGTGTAAACCAGACGAAATCGGCCTGCGCCGCCTGCAGCACCTCCCCCACTTCCGCAAGCACTAACACACGGGTGTTGCGGATATCCCCCTGATCCGCCAGGTGCAAGGGCACCCCGAGATCGCGCCGCACATGAAAAGCGCCCGCCAACAACATCGCCGGCTTAGGCGCCGCCTGCAGCCGCTCGGCCATTCTCCGGTCGCGCTGTTGCTGCACCGCCAGCATGGCTGGGAGTTGCGCCTCGGGCAGCATGTTGCAGTGGGACACTTTAATCTGGGCCTCTAGCACCTTTTGCACAGGTTCCGCAGCCGCAGCCCCGGTCAACTGCGGTTTGCGGCGGTAAATGCTCATGATCTCCGACCGATCAAGATTCGCCGACAGCAACGGATAGGGCTGTGCCAGCGCATACTTGACCAATGGGGCGTACAACCCCCAGTCCCACCCCCGCTCCCATCCCAGCGCCTCAGTCAGCTCCGTTGGCCACTGCCCGCGCTCGATCATGGCCTGCGTGCGCGTCACCTTCTGCTGCTGCTTGGGGTTAAGCATTTCCAAGAGCAGACTGCCCTGCTCACGCCGCTGCGCCAACGCCTCGAGAAGCCAGCGCTGCAGGGCATGATGGTCGGGGTTGTCATGGCGCTCGCCTACTAAGACTCGATCGGCACCAGCCAACTCGCTCACCAACTGGCTCGCCGAAAGCCTGTTGCCGCTACGCAGATCAATGATCTGACCGAGATCTGGATGGTCCAGGCCCTCGGGGCTCTGCCAGGACGGCAGCGGTGGCGTCGATTGACAGGCGGTGAGCAGGATCATGACAACAGGCAACAAAAATCGCATCAGCAGCTCCTCAGCGGGCAATAACCAGTGGATGACCCCGCTCCGGGTGCCGCTGGATCAGCACATCGAGGCCGAATACGGCTCTCAGTGGCTCGGCACGCAACACCTGCTCAGGCGTGCCGCTCAACCGGGCGCAGCCGTTCGCCAGCAGCAGCAGGCGATCACAATAGCGTGCTGCAAGATTCAGATCATGCAGGATTACCAATACCGCACCGCCCTGCTCGGCAAACTGCCGAACGGAGCTCAAGATGCTGTGCTGATGCAAAGGGTCGAGCATGGCAGTGGGCTCGTCGAGCAACAGCACCTGCCCAGCGCTACCCGGCCAAAGCTGCGCAAATACGCGCGCCAGATGCACGCGCTGCTGTTCGCCGCC
>DPSI01000105.1:0-279 GCA_003527165.1 Pseudomonas sp. | reverse complement strand
CACGCGCTGCTGTTCGCCGCCCGATAGCGCCAGATAACTGCGACGGGCGAAATGCTGCGCGTCCGCAGCCTGCAGCGCAGCCGCGACGATCTCCCGGTCGCGCTCACGACCGCTAGCATGGGGCAGCCGACCAAGACCGACCACTTCGTCGACCCGGAAGCCGAAGCTCAGAGTTGAACTCTGAGGCAGCACCGCCAAGCATCGCGCTCGCTCAGGGCCATGCCAGTCGTGCAGCGACTTCTGATGCAGTAACACCTCTCCGCCACTGACCGCCAACTC
>DPSI01000473.1 GCA_003527165.1 Pseudomonas sp. | reverse complement strand
TCCACCGAAACACCGCCGAAGTGCGCGATCGCATCGACTCCATCGCAAAGGGCCTGCACGGCGGCTTTGTCGGCAAGATTGCACGGCATCACTTCTCCGATATCGCCGGCGGAAGGCGCCATGGCGGCGATATCGGAGAGGCGAATGATCTTGGCGTAGGGGCGAAGCGTTTCACGCAATACCTTGCCCAGTCCTCCTGCGGCGCCTGTCAGCAGGAGGCGATTGAAGGGTGTGGGAGCGGTCGTCGTGCTTGTCATTGTGATTTGCCCATCGCTTATTATTTTTGATGTCGTCGGTTGTCGGATGACTATGGCCGATTATTTCTATCACCCTGGAGCTTTGTCAACCCATGGCGGCAATCGTCTTGCCGTCACGTCAATGGCTCATCAGCCGCAAGGACGCCTCTGCATCCGCTCTGTATCCCACTTCTGGCTAGGGTTAGCCAGTTGAGTAAAGGCTTTTGACACACCACGCTATCGGGCCGGGCCTGGCAAGAACATTCCACTAAAGTCGAGCAGGGGCTATGCATCATGAGCGGGGGAGGATGATGGATGATCCCTCTACAGTTGTATGACGACACCCCGCAGCGGGACGCTCCCGAGCGTGCCATCAGCATGGCTAGCGGGTCGGGGCTGGCGCAGCGGGGTTTAATCAAAGACGGAAGGCAACCATGAATCTGTTGCTCGAGGAGTCTGGACATTCGCGACGGCCGTATGTGAGTGCCGAATCGGTCCGGTCTGAGCCTGAGTGATCGGGTGGCCGGCTTGACGGTGCCGCACGCCCAGGCGGGTCAGCGCGCCTGAGCGGCATCGCTGGCTGACTGACGCACCGCCTCACGAAGCGCGGCGACGGCGGGGTTGTCATTGTCCTCGCGCCAGCCCAGATGCAACTCGCTATGCACGCCTGGCGGCAATTCGATCGCTCGCCAGCGCACTCGCTCGAAGCTCACCGCAGTGGCGCTGCGCGGCACCAGCGCAAGGCCCATGCCCGCGTTGACCAGGGAAAGGATCGTCAGGGTGTTGCCGAGCGACTGCACAAAGTCCGGTTGTACCCCGCTGGAGCGAAACATACCGGTAAGCAGCTCGTTGAACGGCTGCCAGGCGGCATGCGCATAGATGATGAAGGGCTGGCCGTGCAACGCGGTCAGCCTCAGCGGTTCGTGCCGCGCCAGTGGATGCTCGTAGGGCACGGCCAAAATGAAGGGTTCACATACCAGACATTCGCTGACCAGCCCCGGCTGGTTCAACGGGGCACGCACGATGGCGAGGTCGATGCGCCGCGTCTGCAGGGCCTGCAATTGCTCGAAGGTGGTCATCTCCCGCAAAGCAATCTGAACACCGGGGCGGTCGCGCCTGGCCTGTGCCACCACCCGTGGCAGAAAGTCGTACACGGCGCTGGCGACGAAACCGATGCCTACAGTCCCGCTTTCTCCTATCGCAGTCAGGCGCGCGGTCTGCGCTGCCCTGTGGGCCTGTTCGAGCAGTGCCTGAGCTTCGACGAAGAAGGCGCGACCGGCGGCGGTCAAGGTCACCGCGCGGGTGCTACGGGTGAACAGGGCGACACCCAGCTGATGCTCCAGCAACTGAATCTGCCGGCTCAGCGGCGGCTGAGTCATATGCAGGCGCTCGGCGGCGCGACGGAAATTCAGTTCCGCAGCCAGAGCGGTAAAGCAGCGCAGTTGAGCCAGGTCGAACATTGATCCATTTCCGGTATCAATCAAGTGGCTGATTAGATTAGACCGGCATCAATCGCACCGTCCATCATGCTGGTCAGTCTTTCGCAAGACCGCTCTAAGGAGAGGTGACATGAATCCCTATTGCCGCGACCGCATCAACTGGATAGGTCTGCGCTCGGTGAAGCTGCCGCTGCCACAGGCGGTCAGCGACGCCAAGGTAGCGACCGGACGGCAGAAACCGCTCGAGTCGGTCAGCCTGTTGTTTGCAGAAATCGAAACCAGCGAGGGGCACGCCGGCCTTGGCTTCAGCTACAGCCTGCGCACCGGTGGACCCGCGCAATACGCCCACGCTCAGGAGATCGCACCGCTGCTGATCGGAGAAGACCCAAACGACATCGCCCGGCTCTGGAGCAAGATGATCTGGGCCAGCGCGTCGGTAGGGCGCGGCGGCGTCGCGGCACAGGCGATTGCGGCGATAGACACGGCGCTGTGGGATCTGAAAGCACGGCGTGCCGCTCTGCCACTATCCAAACTGCTGGGCGCACATCGCAGCGCGGTGCCTTGCTACAACACGTCGGGTGGTTACCTGCAAGCGTCCATCGAGGAAGTGATCGAAAAAGCTACACAGTCGCGGGAACGCGGAATCGGCGGCTAAAGATGAAGGTCGGCCAGCCCGATCGGACAACCGACCTGCGGCGCGTGGAGACTTTGCGCAAGCATCTGGGCGACCAAGTGCCACTGATGGTGGACGTCAACCAGCAATGGGATCGCATCACCGCGTTACGCATGGGCCGTGCGCTGGAGGACTACGAATTGGAATGGATCGAGGAACCGCTGGATGCCCATGACATTGCCGGTCACACCGCGTTGGCCGCGCGACTGGATACGCCAATCGGCACCGGCGAAATGCTTACCAGCGCTGCCGAAGCCTTGGGCTACATCGATACGGGCGCGGTGGATGTAATCATGCACGATGCGCCTCGCCTAGGAGGCATCACGCCGTTTCTGAAGGTCGCTTATGCAGCCGAACAACGCGGCATGATCATGGCGCCGCACTTCGTCATGGAGATCCACCTGCACCTGGCCGCTGCTTACGAGCACCAGACCTGGGTCGAGCACTTCGAATGGTTGGAACCGGCATTCAACGAGCGGTTGGAAATACGTGACGGACAAATGATCGTACCGGACCGGCCGGGGCTGGGCCTGAGCCTGCATGAGCGCGTGGCTGGATGGACGCTGGCAGAAGTCGGGATAGGTAAACGCCCCTGAGCGCAAGACCGCCAAGGCGCGGCTCCGCCGCTAATGAACCAGAAGCTCTTCCCGCAGGCGCTCCAACAATCGGCACCGAAGGATCCAAAAACGCCTTGCTCCTTCGCCCTGACAGGTCCCGTTTTGACCGCAGGAGACCCGCAGCGACGCCCGCTTGCGCGGGCGTCGTGCCTTCAAGCGTCCTGGAGCTTGGCCACTGCGCTTTTACGCCCGCGCAGCGCGCTGAACAGATGCCAGAGCACCGAAAGCAGGGCCAGCGCCAGGAAAGCGGCCGAGATCGGATTGGTGAGGAAACCCATGAAGCTACCGTCGGACAACATCAGGCCGCGGCGTAGTTTGGTTTCTGCCATCGGCCCAAGAATGAAACCGATTATGAAAGGGGCTGCGGGCATTCCGCCTTTGACGAAGCCATATCCGATCAAGCCAAACAATAAAATGGTCCAGACGTCGAACACGCGGCTGCTCAGGCCGAAGGCACCCACCACGCACAAGACCAGGATGATCGGCAACAGAATGTGCTTGGGCACGGCCAGCAGTTTGACGAAGATCCGTAGTCCATAGAACTCCAGCACCAACATCATCACCGAGGCCAGGATCAGCGCCGCGAAAATAGTATAGACCAGCGCGCCCTGGCTGATGAACAGCAGCGGTCCGGGCTGAATGCCGTGAATCATGAAGCCGCCTAGCAGGATCGCGGTTACGGTGTCGCCGGGAATGCCGAGCGTCATCAGCGGGATCATGGCGCTGCCGATGCCCGCGTTGTTGGCCGTCTCACTGGCAACCACACCCTCGACCGCTCCCTTGCCGAATTGCTCGGGATGTTTGAAACGCTTCTTGGCGATGATGTAGGACACGATGTTCGAAGTGCCGGCGCCGATGCCCGGCAAGATGCCGATGCCGATACCGATCAAAGCAGAGCGAAAGGCGTTGGGAATCTGTCCGAAGAACTCCTTGAGCGAAAAGCCGAAGCCCTTGACGTTCTTCATGCTCACCGAGGCGACCTTGGTTTTATGCGCAGAACGCCCGGTTTCGGCGATTTTGATGACCTCAGCCACCGCGAACATGCCGATCATCACCGTCAACATGGCAAAGCCACCATTCAGGTTGGGCGAGTCGAAAGTGAAGCGGCGAATAGCGTCGACTGGTGCGATGCCCACAGTTGAGAACGCGAACCCCAAGGTGCCGGCGTAGATGCCCTTGAGCAGAGAGCCGGTGGACAGTGTGGCGATCAGCGTCAGCGAGAAAATTGCAATGGCGAAATATTCGTGCGGCCCGAAACGCAAGGCGACTTTGGCCAGCGAAGGAGCAATGGAAAGCAGTGCGACGATGCTGAAAATGGTGCCGAGGAAGGAGAACACAACGCCCACTCCGAGCGCCTTCAAACCTTCGCCCTTTTCCATCATCGGCCCACCATCGAAAGTCGTGGCGATGGAGGCAGGTGTTCCA
>DPSI01000109.1:479-4185 GCA_003527165.1 Pseudomonas sp. | reverse complement strand
GCCCATGATTTCGCACAGGTGGGCGTATTCGAAATTGCTCAGTCCTGCGCCGAACTCGCTCTCCGGCAGAAACAGATTCCACAGCCCCTGCGCCCTCGCCTTGGCTTTGAGTTCTTCGAGAATCGGCGGTGGTGCCCAACGATTTTCGGCGGAGGCGGTCTGCTCGTGGAAAAGGTGCTCGTTGGGATAGACATGTTCGTCCATGAATGCCGTGAGTTGTTTTTGAAGTTGCAGTGCTTTACCGGTCAATTCATACATCGCCTTGGTCCTTCTTGTTGTTCTGCGCCGGAAACGTCAGCGGTACGCCCTGTGGATGCTCGCTGCCAGAGCGAAGGCGGAAAGTCGCTTCGCCGATCGCCAGCAGACGATCATCCTGGTCGCGTACTTCCCCGGAGCTGTTGAAGATTCGAGTGCCGCCAGCACGCCGCTTGCCGATGGCGCGGATTACGCCACCCGAACACTGCCCGGTGAAAGTGGTGTTCAGCACCAGCGTGATGGCCTTGCGCACCCGCCCCGGATAAGGGCAGTAGGTACCGGCCTCGGCCAATACCACGTCGAGCAGCGCAGTCAGTACGCCGCCGTGGAGCACGCCGGCCATGTTCAGGTGGCAGGCCTGCACGTCCAGCTCGATCACTGCCTCCTCTTCCGACCAGGAAACCTGGCGATAGCCAAGCACCTGATGAAAGCCCGGCAGGTCCTTCCCACCGCTGATTGGCAGATTGGTTGACGGGGTTTCGCTCGTAAGCGGGTCCATCTTCAGCCCCTTCATTGCGCAGGCTGCCAGCGAGGCAACAAGGTGGGTACCGATTCCATCCCGATGGTTATGTCGTCGAGCCGCATAGCGTGTCCTCTGTTTATTTTTGTGCGAGTCCGCTTTCTTTTGAAGCTGGCATGACTGAAACGATGCGTCAATTCGAAATCCAGTTCCATCAGGCAGAATTATGATGACCCACAAACAGAACCGTCTAAGATCAATATCGAAATGCCATAGCGTCAAGCAACCAAGCGGTTCGACACATCGTGAAAGACGAAAGGGGTGGCAATAGCGTTCTGCTAGTGGTTGAAAAAGCTGCACGCTGTGTTAGCTTTCGGATACCTTTGCAGAAATCAGTTTTGCTGTGCGAAACGTAGAACGACGTAAGTGCTAGAAAGTGGCCGTCAGCCAGACAATTACAACAAGAGGACGCGTTATGAAATCCATGCTCAAGAAGCTACTCGTTCCAGCCAGCCTGGTCGCCTTGGCGGTCTCGGCGGTGCTACCGCAGATGGCCGCCGCGCAAGAGGTCACCAAGTGGCGTGTCCAATCCCATTGGCCGAGCGCCAGTAGTTCCTACGAAGATAGCCTCGGACGCCTGAAGCGTGAGATCGAGCGGCGCACCGAAGGCCGCCTGCAATTGCAGCTGTTCGAATCCGGTGCGCTGTTCAAACCGCAGGAGACCTTCAACGCGGTCAGCCGCGGCATCCTCCAAATGGGCACCATCTCCCCTGGCTACGCCCAAGACAAGATGACCCTTGCCGGCATCGCCTCCGGTCTGCCGTTCGCGTTCCAGAATGTCTGGGAAACCGCTTACTTCCACAAGCACATGGGCTTCGAGGACATGCTCCGCGAGGAAGCGGCGCAGCACGGCGTCTACTGGTCAACTGACAAGGTTTACCCGACCGAGATGGTGGTGAAGAAGCCGATCAACAGCTGGGAAGACTTTACCAAGTTGAAGATCCGCTCATCGGGCGCGTTGCAGAAGTTCCTCGACGAGGCCGGCGCCTCGACTACCTATCTGCCAGGCGGTGAACTCTACCCGGCCCTCGATACCGGCGTGGTCGACGGTGCCCACTGGGGTGCCGTACAAGGTGCGGCGAGCATGAGCTTCTACGAGGTGGCGAAGTATCACGTCAGACCAGCGCTCAACATTGCCGGCACCGACGTGATCATCATCAGCCAGAAGGCACTGGACAAGCTGTCCGAGCGTGACCAGGAAATCGTCAAGCAGATCCTCGACGAGCAGTTCTGGTACCGCACCAACGAGTACCTGTATCAGGAGCAGATCGCGCTACGTAAAGCCATCGACGAGCAGGGTGTTCAGGTCAACACGCTGCCCGACGACGTACAGAAGCGCCTGAGAGAAGCAGCGCAGAAGTCTTGGGACGAAGAAGGCAAGCGCAGCGACAAAGCCGCCGAAGCACTGCAGAAGCTCAAGTCCTTCCTCGGTGACCTCGGCTACCTGTAATCCCCTCGCTTGCTCATCTCGCCCGGCACAGGTACCTGCGCCGGGCGAATGATTCGCTCATTCCTTGCTCGTGGGGCTCGTCATGCGCCTGATCCATGGCTACATCAATGGCATCACCCGGCTCAACGAATTCATCGGCCGCTGGGTGGCCTACCTGATTTTCCTTATCTTCGTGCTGCTGCTGCTCGAAGTGTTCATGCGCTATCTGTTCTCGAGCCCGACCTCCTGGACGAACGAATTCGGGCAGATGCTGTTCGGCGCATATGTAGTGTTGTCAGGCGGCTATGTAATGGCGCACCGCGACCACGTCAACGTCGATCTGCTGTACGCCTCGTTCGGCCCACGCACGCGCGCTTGGATCGATATCTTTACCTCTAGCATGTTCTTCCTGTTCATGGCCGCACTGCTGTACTTCGGCAGCTCCATGGCCTGGGAATCGATTCAGGGCCTGGAAACCTCCTACTCGGCCTGGAACCCGCCGATCTGGCCGATCAAGGCGATGATTCCGCTCGGTACCCTGCTGCTGCTGTTGCAGGGCATTGCCAAGCTGTTGCAAGACATTCTCGTCGCACTGGGCCTCGAGCCGGCCGGTGACGCCAAGCATGCGGAGGATGCCCAATGAGCATCGAAGTCACCACGCTGCTGTTCTTCCTCACCCTGGTGTTCTTCCTGGTGCTCGGCCTGCCGCTGGCCTTCGTGCTCGGTGGCGTCTCGGTTCTGTTCCTGTATTTCACCTGGGGCGTCGATGCCTTCTATATGGTCGCCTCGCAGATGTGGGGCACCATGGAAAGCTTCACCCTGGTAGCCATTCCGCTGTTCGTGTTCATGGCCATGCTGCTCGAACGAACCGGCGTGGCGCGCGACCTCTACCGCATGATGCACCTGTGGTGCGGCGGCATGCGCGGCGGGCTGGCGATCGGCACGCTGGGTATCTGCGCGGTGTTCGGCGCCATGGTCGGCATCAGCGGCGCCGCGGTGGTCGCGATGGGCACCATTGCCCTGCCGGCCATGCTCGAACGCGGCTACGACAAGCGCATGGTGCTCGGCTGCATCAACACCGGCGGCGGCTGGGGCATTCTCATACCGCCGAGCATCATGATGATTCTCTACGCAATGATCAGCGGCCAGTCGGTCGGCAAGATGTTCGCCGCTGGCGTTCTGCCGGGACTGTTGCTGGTCGCGCTGACGGTGACCTACGTGCTCGTGCGCGCTTTCCTACAGCCACATCTTGCACCGGCATTGCCGAAGGAAGAACGTGGCAGCTGGGGCGACAAACTGCGTGCAGTGCGAGCCGTGCTGCTGCCGATCGGTATCGTGGTCATGGTGCTCGGTTCGATCATCGGCGGCCTGACGACGCCGACCGAAGCCGCCGCCATGGGCGTATTCGGCGCGCTGATATCCGCCGCCGTGTACCGCAAGCTGAACTGGCCGATCCTGCAGGAAGGGGCTATCCGCACCTTCAAGCTCACCGGCATGATCGC
>DPSI01000109.1:0-293 GCA_003527165.1 Pseudomonas sp. | reverse complement strand
TTCGTCATGGGCATGCTGCTCGATCCGGTTGGCATCATGCTGATCACCCTGCCGGTGTTCCTGCCGATCATCGCCTCGCTCGGCTTCGATCCGATCTGGTTTGGCGTGCTGTTCGTGATCAACATGGAAATCGGCTATATGACACCACCCTTCGGGTTCAACCTGTTCTACCTCAAAGGCATCGTCCCGCCCGGCATCACCATGAAGGACATCTACTGGTCGGTCATCCCCTTCGTGATCGTCAATATCATCGGCATGGGCATCATCATGTACTTCCCGGAGATCGCGACCTA
>DPSI01000120.1:1363-5145 GCA_003527165.1 Pseudomonas sp. | reverse complement strand
GGCTGAAGCCCTGGCAGCCGGGCGACTCGCGACGACGTCTCAACTGGAAAGCCTATTCCCGTGAACAGGGGTTGCTGGTCAAGGATTTTACCGCGCTGCTCGGGCAGGAGCCGCTGCTGGATCTCGACGCGCTCGACGCTGATATCGAGTCGCGACTGTCGTTGCTCTGCCATTGGGTGGTCGAACTGTCCGCGCGTCAGCAACCTTTCGCCATGCGAATTGGCGCGACAACTATCGGTCCGGACGCCGGAGTCGATCACCGCAACCGCTGCCTTCGTGAACTGGCTGTGTTCGGTCTGGAACGGGAGGGCGCCCAATGAGCGCGTTCCAGACGATCCCGCGTAACGGGCTGATCTGGCTGCTGGTCGCGCAGGTGTTGGTGATTCTGCCGCATCTTGACCATTTGCCGTTGTGGATCATCGGCCTCTGGCTGGCCTGCGCAGCCTGGCGGATTCAGATTTTCCGCATGCGCGCGCACTATCCGCGGAGTTGGGTTAAAGCCTTGATGATGATCGGTGCGGCATGCGGTGTGTATTTGTCGCGCGGTAGCCTGATCGGACTCGACGCGGGGGTGGTGCTGCTGATTGCCGCGTTCATTCTCAAACTGGTGGAAATGCGCAGTCGCCGCGATGCGTGGGTGCTGATCTTTCTCGGCTTTTTCGCCGTGACCACGAGCTACCTGTTCGATGACAGCCTGCCGGCGGGAATCTACAGCCTGTTACCAGTCACGGCTCTGTTGGCGGCGATGATCGGCCTGCAGCAGAGGGCCGCCGGCACACAACCTTGGCCGACGCTGCGTCTGGCGGGCTCGCTGCTGCTGCAGGCTGCGCCGCTGATGCTCATGCTCTTCGTGCTGTTCCCGCGACTGGGACCGCTCTGGTCGTTGCCGCAGCCGAAAGACCGCGGCGTTACCGGGCTGGCAGACAGCATGTCGCCTGGTGACATTGCCGAGCTGAGCCGATCCTCCGAATTGGCGTTCAGGGCCAGTTTCGAAGGGCCGATTCCCGAGCGGGATCGGCTGTACTGGCGGGCCGTGACCTTTGAGCGCTTCGATGGTCGGCGCTGGTCACAATCGATTGCTTCACAGGTTCCGCAAATACCTGACTGGACGCCGAGAGGCATGCCGGTGCGTTACAGCGTGGTCATGCAGCCCAGTGGTCGGCCATGGTTGTACGCTTTGGATGTGGCGCAAATCGATGCCGGCGATGCGCGGCTGATGGCTGATTTCCATCTTCAGCGCCAACGCCCCATCGACCAGGCCTTGCTCTATCAGGCAACTTCGTGGCCCGAGTCGCTGCGCGAGCCTGCTGCCACCCCTGCGACGCTAGAACGTGCCTTGCGGCTTCCTGCACAGGGTAATCCACGAAGTCGCGCCTGGGCCGCTGCGCTGCGCCGCGACCATCCGAGTCCGGCGGACACCGTGCAAGCGCTCCTGCAGCATTTCAAACAGCAGCCATACCGATACACGCTGCGACCACCATCGGTAGCTGCGGACATCGTCGACGGCTTTCTGTTCGAGACGCTGAGCGGCTTCTGTGTGCACTATGCCGGGGCGATGACCTTTGTGCTCCGTGCTGCCGGTATACCGGCCCGGGTAGTGGCGGGTTACCAGGGCGGGGAAATCAATCCGACGGGCAATTACCTGTCGGTTCGTCAACTGGACGCCCACGCCTGGGTCGAATATTGGCGTGCGGATCAGGGCTGGACCGCGATCGACCCTACGTTTCAGGTCGCGCCGGAGCGCATCGAGTTCGGGCTGGAGGAAGCGCTCTCTGATGAAGACGCGCTTCTCGATGACTCTCCGCTCACGCTGCGGCGTTATCGTGATATTGGCTGGCTGAACCAGCTGCGATTCGGTTGGGACAACCTTAACTATGGTTGGCAGCGTTGGGTGCTCGGCTACCAGGGCGAACGCCAGCTGGAGGTACTGAAAGGATTATTTGGCAAGCTCGACGCGAGCAAGCTCGGATTGCTGACGGTCGCAACCGGCGCCCTGCTGATGGCCATTCTGGCCTTGATATTGCTGAAACCCTGGCGGCGCGAACAAGACCCGCAACTGCGTCTGTTCCGGCGGTTCGAACGCATGCTGGCTCGTCAGGGTATCGAGCGCCACGCGGGCGAGGGCGCGCGTGATTTCGCCGAGCGGGCGGCAGTTCTGGTCCCGGCAGGCGCTGAATCGATTCATGATTTTGCGCGTCTCTATGAGATGGGGCGTTATGCGGGCCGGCCGGTGAACAGGGACGAAATGCAGGCTACGCTCGGCCGGCTGCGACGTCAGCTGCCATGGCGCTCCGGTATTCGGACAAAGCGGGAAACTGTCCCCAGCGAGCGATAGCTGCTCGCAATAGCGTCCTATCACCAAAGCCCGTTGCGCGCCTCAGCCGGCGCGCCAGCGATAAGATAGGGGCCGATAAAAACAATCCGAGGTGCAGATGACCCTTTCTGAACTGATACATGCCCTGCATGACCATCCCCACAATATGGTCTTGCCTGCCACTTGGGGCCAGGGCCGTGCGGGCTTCGGCGGGGTGGTTGCCGCACTGGTCTATGAGGCCATGCAGGCGCTGGTGCCGGAAGACCGCCCGGTGCGTTCGCTGGCTATTACCTTTGTCGGCCCGTTGATGGTCGAGACCCCGGTCAGCTTTGAGGCCGAAGTGTTGCGCGAGGGCAAGGCGGTCAGCCAGGTGCTCGGGCGGGCAGTGCAAAATGGCCAGGTGGCCACTATCGTCCAGGGCAGTTTCGGTGCCGCCCGGGCTTCGGCCATCCGAGTGGCTGCGGAACCGGCGCCGTCGATGCCGCCAGTGGACGAATGTCAGGAGCTGCCCTATGTGCCGGGTGCGGCGCCGGAGTTTACGCGCTATCTGGCGATGCGCTGGGGAATCGGTGGGCTGCCGTTCACTGGAAATACCTCGCGCGAGATGGGGGGCTGGGTGCGGCTACGCGGTGAGGTCGAGCGCGAGCCTGTGACCGTCTCGCATCTGCTGGCACTGGTGGACGCTTGGCCACCAGCGGTGCTGTCGCATCTGAAGAGCTTTGCACCTGGTAGCTCATTGACTTGGACCATCGAGTTCATCCAGCCGACACCGCAGCTTGATACTCATGACTGGTGTCAGTACCGCGCGCTGATCGAGCACGCCCAGGATGGTTATGGCCATTGTGCAGCGGCGCTCTGGACGCCTGGGGGCGAACTGGTGGCGTTGAGTCGCCAGACGGTAACGGTGTTCGGCTGATTGAAGGTTCCGATCAGGTTCGGCCGAACCGCTGTCGATCACAGCGGCTGAGAGCCGCCAGCCCTGCCAGCGCGAGGACGTGTCTCGTGCTGGCTATGGACGCTCTCACAGTCTGAATTGCTGAATCGCCTTGCTCAGTTCTTTGGAGAGCGACGCCAGTTCGGCGCTGGTGGCGGCGGACGCCGCGGTCTGCTCAACGGTCTGTTCGGTGACGTCACGAATACCCGTGACCGAGCGATTAAGCTCTTCGGCTACTCCGCTTTGCTGCTCGGCAGCGTCCGCGATCTGAGTGTTGCTTTCTCGCATCTGCGCCACCGCTGCGGTGATCGCTTCCAATGCCAATCCCGCCTCGCGGGCTTCGCTCACGCAATCGTCGGCCTTCAGCGAACTTTCCTGCATGAATTCCACCGCGTCACGCGTCATGGCTTGTAGCCCGGCAATCATCTGGGTGATCTCGTCGGTCGACACCTGGACACGTTTGGCCAGATTGCGCACTTCATCTGCCACCACCGCGAAGCCGCGTCCCATCTCGCCGGCGCGGGCCGCCTCGAT
>DPSI01000120.1:0-1232 GCA_003527165.1 Pseudomonas sp. | reverse complement strand
TGCCGCGTTCAGCGCGAGCAGGTTGGTTTGTTCGGCGATGCTGTGAATGACGCTGACCACACCGCTGATCTTCTGGCTATCGGCGGCAAGCTGGCCGATCGTCTCGGCAGTCTGTTGCACCCCTTG
This sequence comes from Pseudomonas sp., assembly GCA_003527165.1. Lineage (GTDB taxonomy): Bacteria > Pseudomonadota > Gammaproteobacteria > Pseudomonadales > Pseudomonadaceae > Stutzerimonas. The sequence continues at coordinate 1,106 of DPSI01000120.1, read as the reverse complement.
GGACAGGCTGGAAATGGAACGCTCAACGCGTGTCACGACGCTGTGTCCGTCGCCGGCGAGGCGATCGGCATGCTGCGACTGGTCGCGGGTTTCGCGCGCGTGATCGGCGATGTGATGCACGGTCGCGGTCATTTCGTTGATCGCCGTGGCGGCCTGATCGGTTTCGCTCTTTTGCCCGAGCATGCCCTGGCGGACTTCGCCCATGCTCGAAGCCAGGCGACTGGCGCCTCCGTCCAGGCGTGTCGCGGCCTGGGTTACGGTACTGACGATGCGCTGATAGCCAGCCTGCATGGCATTGAACGCGCCGGCCATCTGTCCGACCTCATCGCGGCTGTCCAGCGGCACGCGCACGGTCAGATCGCCGCTGCGCTCCACGTGCAGCATCACGTCTTTCAGCGTGTTGAGATGGCTGAGTAGGAAACGGATCATCACCTGCGAAGCCGCCAGCAGCGCCAGCATCAGGATTGCAACGGCCAGCGCGTAGCTAAAGAAGTGTTGCTTCAGCAGTTGCCAGGCGCTAGGCGCGCGAGCCACAACGACAACGGTGTCGCCACCCGGCCGGGCGATCCGCTGAGCGCCGACGACCGGCGTGGTGGCGAAAAAGCGGTCGTGATCGATTGCGGTCCAACCCTGGCCCGGCGCAATGCTCCGACCTTCTATGCTTAGCCCTTGACCGGCCGGAAACGTCAGCAGGTTGGGCTGCCGGGGAAGCGCGGTACCCTCCGGCCAGCTTCGCAAGACGCTGGCCAGTTCCTGGGCGCTGGTCTGTGCATCCTGGCTGCGTGACCGCTGTTCCAGTTGCAGGGCGAATAGCACCAGCAGCAACGTGGTAACGAAGGTCACCATGTTCAGCGCCCAGAATTTATATTTCAGGGATAGATCGCGAATCCAGAGAACCATGAGTGCGCTTCTTGTAAGTGAGTGAAAGGACATCGGTGCGTTTTGCGTGACCCGGTTCTATTAACGGCAGGAACGTGCCGGGCTTTAGCGCTGTTCCGGTTGTTCCAGCGGGGCAATGCCGAAGAAAAGCTGAGCGCAGGCGGTGCTGGCCGCAGCCAGTTCGTCTTCGCTCACGCCGCGATGACGGGCCACCTCGCGAAAGACTT
>DPSI01000571.1 GCA_003527165.1 Pseudomonas sp. | reverse complement strand
CCGACCTGGATCATGACCGAGGCGGCTTCGGCCACGAACAGGCCGCCGACGATGCCCAGGACCAGTTCGTGCTTGGTCATGACGGCGATGGCGCCGAGCGCCCCGCCTAAGGCCAGCGAGCCCGTGTCGCCCATGAAGATCTTGGCCGGGGGGGCGTTGTACCACAGGAAGCCCGCGCCCCCGCCGATCATGGCGGCGCAGAAGATGGCCAGTTCGCCGGCGCCGGGGACGTGGTGGATCTGCAGATACTGGGCGAAGACGAAGTTGCCGGCCAGATACGAGATCACCCCGAAGGCGCCCGCCGCCATCATCACCGGCACGGTGGCCAGGCCGTCCAGACCGTCGGTCAGGTTCACGGCGTTGGAGAAGCCGACGATGGTGAAGGCGGCGAAGGCCACATAGAACCAGCCGATGTTCAGCAGCACCGCCTTGAAGAAGGGGAAGGCGATGGACGTCTCAAGCCCCGGCGAGGTGGGCGAGACGGTCATCCACAGCACGGTCAGGACGCCGGCGATCACGGCGACGACCGTCTGGGCCAGCAGCTTCTGCTTGGACGTCAGGCCGGCCGAGGTCTGTTTGGTGACCTTGGCGTAGTCGTCGATGAAGCCCAGCACGCCGAAGGCGGCGGTGACCAGGCTGACGATCCAGATATAGGGGTTGGTCAGGTCGCCCCACAGCAGCACCGACACGCCGATGCCGGCCAGGATCATCAGCCCGCCCATGGTGGGGGTGCCGACCTTGGACAGGTGGCTGACGGGGCCGTCGTCGCGGATCGGCTGGCCCCTGCCCTGTTTGGCGCGGATCCAGTTGATGAAGCGACTGCCCATGGCGACGGCGACGATCATGGCGGTGGCCAGGGCCAGGGCCATCCGCACCGTCTGATACTGGACAAGGTTCAGCAGCGGATACTGGTGCGCGATGTCGGCGTAATAGAGGTAGAGCAGGTAAAACATGGGTGTCCCCTATCGCGTCGCGGGCGCCGTGTCGCGGCCTTGCAGATCCGCCAGAGCCTGGGCGACCAGCGAGGCCCTGGAACCGTTCGACCCCTTGACCATGACGACGTCGCCGGGCGCGACCAGAATGGCGGCCTCGGCGGCCAGTTCGGCGGCGGTCGCGCCCTTGCCGGTCAGACGCTCGACCATGGCGGCGGTCGTGTCGGCGGCGATGGTGGAGACATTGCTCATGGCGGCGTCGCGCGTCTTGCCGATGGCGGCCTCGGCCTCGGCGATGCGGGCGTTGACGACCGCCTCTTCCGAAGCCTGGCGGGCGTTGGCCTCTTCGGCGACGCGGGCCTTGGCGGCGGCGGCCATGGCGCGGGCGTCGGCGCGGGCCTTGGCGACCTCGGCCTGGGCTTCGGCGGCCTGGCCGGCGGCCTCGGCCTGGACCTGCCGCGCGGTGGCGACGGCGTTGGAAATGGTGTCGGCCCGCTCATCCATCACCTTGCGAAGGCGCGGAGCGAAGACCTTGGAGACCAGGACGTACAGGATGACGAACAGGATCAGCAGATAGCCGATCTGGCCCGCCCAATGTTCGAACTGGAATTGCGGCAGGCCGCCCGAGCCGTGCTCGGCGGGGGTCGCCGTCTCGGCGTGCAGGTCCGCTTCGACCGAAGGCGGGACCGCGTCGATGGTGTGGGTGCTGGCCATGAACCGTCTGCTGCAGAATCAGATGAAGCGGCGCGCGGGCGAACCCCGCGCGCCGTGATCGGCCGATATCAGCCGAAGATCATCAGGATGCCGAGCACGAAGGCCAGGATGCCCAGGGCTTCGGCCAGGGCGGCGCCGACGAACAGGTTGCCCACTTGGCCGGCGGCCGCCGAGGGGTTGCGCAGGGCGCCGGCCAGGAACTGGCCGAAGCGCTGCAGCACCTGGGCGACTTGAAACCGCTGGTGCTCGCCTTGCCACGGGGCGGCGTGCCCGTTGCCTTCGAGGTGGCGCGTAGCCTCACAGCCCCGCTCGATCTGGTACTGGTACGCAAGATCGGCGCGCCCGGCAACGAGGAGCTCGCATTGGGCGCGGTCGTCGACGGCGCCGAGCCGAAGTGGGTGATCAATCAAGAGCTGCTTAACCAGATCGCGCCACTGCCAAGCTGGTTCGAGGAGGAAATGCAGCGCCAGCTCACTGAGCTGGAACGCCGCCGCAAACGTTACTGCGGCGGTCGACCCGCGCCGGTGCTAAACGAGCGCTGCGTGATCGTGATCGACGACGGCGTCGCCACGGGTGCGACCGTCAGGGCTGCGCTGAAGGGATTGAAACAATCCAATCCCAGCAAAATCGTGCTTGCCGTGCCGGTCGGGCCGCGCGAGGAGATCGAGATGCTGAGAACGGAGGTAGACGAACTGGTCTGTTTGGCGATGCCCGAGCCATTCATCGGGGTCGGACGCCATTACGGAGACTTCGAGCAGACCAGCGACGAGCAGGTCATCGACCTGCTCGCACGCGCCCAGCGGTTTACGGAAGGACCGGGTAGCGCATGACTCAGGCCACCGGCGCGGGCGGCGGCTGGTCCGGAATGGTCGGCTCGCCGGGCTCGCTCGGCAGATCCGGCACCCCTGGCTCTTCGGGGTCACCGGGCACGCCGTTGGCCTGCAAGGCTCGCGTGTCTATCTCATCCGAATATCGGCTGATTGCCATGTCGCTGTCCTCCTGCTCTAACCGGAAAGCCCAAATGGGCTACAGCAGTAGAGGCCGCGAGACGGGCATAAATCCGTCCTTCCGTCGGAGTGGTGCCGCCCCTTAGCAAACAGCGTGTCCCGCATATAGGAGCACCACTCACCGCAACATCCCGAACGTCCGCCATTAGGAGCCAATGATCGAGATGACACCGTTTGGAGCGGCCTGCCGGCGCGGAACTACCCCAGGCTTATGCCACGAAAGGCTTGCTCTTGATCGCAGCTAACCACAACAACGGCAAGCCCTCTGTAGGCGCGAGCTTGCTCGCGAAGCTTTTATGTGGCCCGGGTTCGCGAGCAAGCTCGCTTCTACGGGCAGTAAAGTTCGCTTAGGACGGAAAACGCCGCACTCTGCAGTGGAATGCGGCGTTCCTTGTGAGGCGGGACGCCTTGCGTCTTAGTTCTGCACCATCGCGATGACACGATCACGCAGTTGCGGGTCGTTCTGTACCGCCTGGTTGATGGCGTTGTATTCCTCGATGCTGAGGTCGTTGTCGACCACGGTGTTCATCATCTTCTCGTTGGCTTCCTGCTGCAGCTGCTGGGCCTCGGCCGGGTCACCGGTCCTTTCCAGCTTGGCGGTGAAGTCTTCACGGATCTCCATGATCTCGCCCAGCGAGTCGGCGAACTTCTCCAGCTTCTTGTCGCTGATGTCCGACGCCTGCACCGCTGGCGCGGGTTGAGTAGCCGGGGCGTTGGCCTCTTGTGCCGACACCTGGGTGACACCGGCGGCCATGAGCAGCGTGGCGAGGCTGGCGGAAACGAGGCGAGCGTTTAGCTTGGTCATGTTCGATATTCCTGCTGTTTAAAGACGCAGGATGCAGTGCATCAGCCATGCCACTTCAAGCCAAACGCCATAACTTATTGAAATGTAACAAGTAAATCCATCCGTCCTGTTGGCGTCGACGTTGTGGATGCGGTTCTGTATCGTGCCAGAATGGCACATGTAGCAGTTTGGCAAAGAACTTCAACCCTGCGCGGCGCGTTGTTGTTGAAGGTGGTAATTCCCCTGGTGGCGATCATGCTCGGCTTCAGTTACCTGCTGCTGTGGACGGTCGAGCGCAACAGCGAGCGGCGTTTGCAGGAGGAGGTCGAGCTGGTGGCGCGGGCGGTTCGGCTGCCGCTCAGCGACAGCCTGGAAAAGCAGCATGACCGCACCTCGCAACAGGTGCTGGAATCGGTGCTTGGCGTCGGCCGCGTCTACGGCGCCTATCTCTATGATGATCAGGGCAAGCTGGTGGCCTTTGCCGGAGCCATCGAGCCGGATCAGGACCAATCCTCGATCCAGGAACTCACCGCCGATGGCCAGCGCCGCGGTGGTTATCAGCGCATCCGCGGGCGCGAGGTCTATTCCTATTTCCTGCCGCTCGAACAAAGTGGCGGGCGCATCAACGGCCTGTTGCAGGTCACCCGTCGCTGGAACGACTTCGAGCGCGACACCCGGCGTCTGCGCTTGATCGCCGGTATTTCCGCCGCGGCGCTGGCGCTGGCGGCGGTCTGCATCGTCCTGCTCGGTCATTGGTCGGCGATCGGGCGTCACCTGCAGCAACTGACCCAGAGCATGGCGCGGGTCGCCTCGGGTGATCGTCAGCACCGCGCACCGCACAGCGGCCCGCAGGAAATCGCCGTGCTCGGCCGCGCATTGAACCAGATGCTCGACAGTATCGCCGACGCCGAGCAGCGCATGGCCGAGCAGAAGGCGCGCGAGGCGGAACTCGAATCCCGCTTGCGGCGCACCCAGCAACTCGCCGCGGTCGGCCGCCTGGCTGCAGGGGTCGCCCACGAGTTGGGTAGCCCACTCAGCGTCATCGACGGCAAGGCTCAGCGGGTGCTGCGCAGCGAGACGCTGGAGGATGGTCAGCGCAAAGGGTTGTTGCAGATCCGCAGTCAGGTGCAGCGCTTGAGCGAGATCGTCCGCCAACTGCTGGATTTCGGCCGCGCCGCCGGGCGTCCGGCCCGGCGCATGCCCGCCGAGGTGCTGGCGCATTCGGCCGCTGCCGCGGTGGCCGATGAGCTGGCCTCGCTGAAGGTCGAGCTCAAGCTCCAGGCGCCGACGCGAGCCCTGTATTGCGCCGTGGACCCGCCGCGCTTCGAGCAGGCACTGACCAATCTGATGCGCAACGCTGCCCAGGCCAGCCCGGGCGGCTGTGTGGTGCTGCGCTGGTGGCAGGAAGCCGATTGTCTGATGTTTCAGGTCGAGGATGACGGTCCTGGCGTGGCCGAGCAGCACCGCACCGCGCTGTTCGAACCGTTTTTCACCACCAAGCCGGTGGGCAAGGGCAGCGGGCTGGGGCTGGCCGTGGCGCATGGTGTGGTGGCCGAGTGTGGCGGCCGTATCGAACTGGTCGAGAGTCCGCTGGGTGGCGCGGCGTTCCGTATTTCCCTGGCGCT
>DPSI01000402.1 GCA_003527165.1 Pseudomonas sp. | reverse complement strand
GTCATCTATTCCTCGCTGATGGTGACCGTGCTGATTGCTTCGCGCAGGTGGTACGCGGCCCAGCACCCGAAAGCCCAGCAACCCGAAGAGGGTTTCGATTGATATGAAGGTATTACATTTGGTCGCTGGCGAATTGACCGGAGGCGCTGCTCGCGGTGCCTACTGGTTGCACCAGGGACTGCGTTCACTGGGTGTCGATTCTCTCGTCTACACCAACAGCCAGGTCACCCATGGCGACGCCTCGGTGGTGTCCGTCAGCCGTAGCAAGAAAGACAAGATCATCAGCATCGCCAGGAGCCAGGCCGACCAGGCCTTCGCCTGCCTCTACCGTGGGCGTCAGTCGGGCATGTTCAGTGCCGGCGTGATGGGCGCCGATTTCACCGACAGCGCCGAATGCCGCGATGCCGACGTGGTCCATCTGCACTGGGTCAACGGCGGCTTCGTCGACATGAAGCATCTGGCCAAGCTGCACAAGCCGGTGGTCTGGACCATGCGTGACATGTGGCCGATGACCGGTGGCTGCCATTACGCCATGGGCTGCGAGAAATTCGTCACCGGCTGCGGCAGCTGTGATCAGCTCGGCAGCAGTTCCGACAGAGACCTGTCGCGCTTCGTGCTCAACCGCAAGCGCAAGTACCTGCCCAGATCGATGAAAATGATCGGCATCAGCGACTGGGTATCGGAACAGGCCAGGCAGAGTTTGCTGTTCCGCGACTTCGACGTGCGCACCATTCACAACAACGTCGACGCCAGCGAATTCTTCCCGCTGGACAAGCCGCTGGCCCGACAACTGCTGGGATTGCACACCGAGAAGAAGATCATCCTCACCGGCTGCACCAGCGCCAAGGACACTTATAAAGGCTTCGGCAAGTATCTCGAGATGCTCAAGCATCTCGATCCGGCCAAGTATCACCTGTGCTTCTTCGGCAAGCTGGACCAGTCGATCGCCGACGGCTTGGGTTTCGACTACACCTCGTTCGGTTATCTGCACGACAGCATCTCGCTGCGCCTGCTGTATTCCGCAGCGGATGTGTTCATTGCGCCGAGCCTGATGGAGGCGTTCGGCAAGACCCTGGCCGAGGCCATGGGCTGCGGCACACCGGTGGTGTGCTTCGACGCGACCGGCCCGAAGGACATCGTGACCCACAAGCACGACGGCTATAAGGCCGCGCCCTTCGAGGCCCGAGGGCTCGCCGATGGCGTCGAGTGGGTCACTGGCGAGGCCGACTATCCACAGCTCGCACTCAATGCGCGGGGAAAAATCACCAGCACCTTCGACAGCCTGGTCATCGCCCGCCAGTACCAGGCCCTGTATGAGGAAATGCTCGCATGAGCGGCCCGTCCGTCTATGCCGGGCCGTGCGGTAACGCTTCGTTAACCTCGGCTGCCAACAATCAATCGAACCTGCTGGATGTCGACGCAGAGCGCTTGGTCGCGCCTGCGCCGTCTGGCCAGCATCGCATCATCCCCCTTGTCATCTGGAACCTACAGGTACTCTGAAATGGAAAAGAAACGCGCGCTGATCACCGGGATTACTGGCCAGGACGGTTCCTACCTTGCCGAGTTTCTGCTGGAAAAGGGCTACGAGGTTCATGGCATCAAGCGCCGCGCCTCGTTGTTCAATACTCAGCGGGTCGATCACATCTATCAGGATCCGCATGTCGAGCATCAGAACCTGATTCTGCACTACGGCGACCTGACCGACTCGTCCAACCTGACCCGCATCATCCAGGAAGTGCAGCCTGACGAGGTCTACAACCTGGGGGCGCAATCGCACGTCGCGGTCAGCTTCGAGTCGCCTGAATACACGGCGGACGTCGACGGTATGGGCGCGTTGCGCATCCTCGAGGCCATTCGCTTGTTGGGGCTGGAAAAGAAAACCCGTTTCTATCAGGCTTCGACTTCCGAACTCTACGGCCTGGTGCAGGAAATCCCTCAGAAGGAAACCACGCCGTTCTATCCGCGTTCGCCCTATGCGGTGGCCAAGCTGTACGCCTACTGGATCACGGTCAACTACCGCGAAGCCTACGGCATGTATGCGTGCAACGGCATTCTCTTCAACCACGAATCGCCACGCCGCGGCGAAACCTTCGTGACCCGCAAGATCACCCGTGGCCTGGCGAACATCGCCCAAGGTCTGGAAAAGTGTCTGCACATGGGCAACCTCGACGCGCTGCGGGACTGGGGTCATGCCAAGGACTACGTACGCATGCAGTGGATGATGCTGCAGCAGGAGCAGGCCGAAGACTTTGTCATTGCCACCGGCGTGCAGTACTCGGTGCGCGAGTTCATCAAGTGGTCGGCTGCGGAACTGGGTGTCGAACTGCGCTTCGAAGGAAGCGGAGTAGATGAACGCGCCATTGTCGCCAGCGTCGAAGGGGACAAGGCGCCGGCGCTCAAGGTGGGTGACGTCATCGTGCGCATCGATCCGCGTTACTTCCGCCCGGCGGAAGTGGAAACCCTGCTCGGCGACCCGAGTAGGGCCAAGGACAAGCTCGGCTGGACCCCGGAAATCAGCGTGCAGGAAATGTGCGCCGAGATGGTTCGCGAGGACCTCAAGGTTGCCCAGCGCCATGCCCTGCTCAAAGAGCACGGCTTCGACATTCCAGTCACATTGGAGAACTGAATATGAATCGTGACGCACGTATTTTCGTTGCGGGACATCGGGGCATGGTTGGGTCCGCGATCGTCCGCCGTCTGCAGGCGCTGGGGTACGACAACATCATCATGCGTGGACGTGAAGAGTTGGACCTGGTTGATCAGGCGGCGGTGAACGCGTTCTTCGCCGAGAACAAGATCGATCAGGTCTACATGGCCTCGGCCAAGGTTGGAGGTATCCACGCCAACAACACCTATCCGGCCGAGTTCATCTACCAGAACCTCATGGTCGAAGCGAACATCATTCATGCCGCGCACTGCAATGACGTCAACAAGCTGCTGTTCCTCGGCTCGTCGTGCATCTATCCGAAGTTCGCCGAGCAACCAATGAAGGAAGAAGCCTTGGTCACCGGCGTGCTCGAGCCGACCAACGAGCCCTACGCGGTGGCCAAGATCGCCGGAATCAAGCTGTGCGAAAGCTACAACCGCCAGTACGGCCGTGATTACCGTAGCGTGATGCCGACCAACCTCTATGGCCCCAACGATAATTTCCACCCGGAAAACAGCCATGTAGTGCCGGCGCTGCTCAAGCGCTTCCACGAAGCGACCCAGCGCGGCGACGACGAGGTGGTCATCTGGGGCAGCGGCAAGCCCCAGCGCGAATTCCTTCACGTCGATGACATGGCGGCTGCAAGCGTGCACGTGATGGAACTGGATGATGCGACCTACCAGGCGCATACCCAACCGATGCTGTCGCACATAAACGTCGGTACTGGCGTCGATTGCAGCATTCGCGAACTGGCCGAAACCATCGCCCGGGTCACCGAATACCAAGGCCGGTTGATGTTCGATAGCAGCAAGCCGGACGGCACGCCGCGCAAGTTGATGGACGTCTCTCGCCTCAAGGCCCTCGGCTGGCAGTCCAGCATCAGCCTGGAAGACGGTTTGCGCGACGCCTACCGCTGGTTCGTCGAAAACCAGCATCAGGCTCGACACTGATCGATAGGGCAGCGGACCGCGTTCACAGTAGGTCCTGCTGCCGCGCGATCAGGCAAGGAAGAGGAGAGGCCGGCCAGGTTGCCAGTGCGGTCGGTCAGACGGATAGGTAATAGCCACGGACGAGAAACACGGCGCATTTGGCTGATAGCAGCGGACTTTTTTGACGCTGTTGTTGTCCATCCATGGCACATGATGCCTCGCCGTGGTGAACCGCCGCTCCGATGGCCGTCAAACCGGGTCGGCTCGGTTCTGTGTTCGCCACGTCACATCTGGAAAATGGGGAAAGCGCTTGTTAAGGAAAGTTCTGGCGTACAAGAATCTGCTGTTCATGCTGCTGTTGCTGAACTCCACCTGCTTCTTCCTGACGGATGACAAGCGGGCCGGGATTCCGTACTTCCAGGAGCTGTTTCTGCTGCTGGTGCTGGCAGTGACGGCCTGCCTGTTCGTCGCGTGGAAGTGGGTCTACCAATCCAAGACCAGCCTGTGGATTATCTTCATGGGCTGCTTGTTGCCGGTTATCTCTGCGGTGCTCGCCAATCTGAACTTCGGGCAGCCCTTGGCGTACGGCTTGCTGGAAGAGCGTCGGTTTTTTCAATATCTGGTGTTCTTCCCGACCCTGTTCCTGTTGATCAAGGCGTCTCCGACCCAGGAGGAATTGGCAAAGTACTTTCTCTACGTTGCACTATTCTGCGCGACGTTGGGCTTTGCCTACTATCTGGGAGTCATTCCGCAGAACAAGATTGCATCGTTCACTGTTGACGATTGGACGCAGTACGAAGACCTGCTGCGGCCGAATCGCTTCCGCATCGGTTCGCCCTTCGTCACGAGCGCGGCATTCATGGTGATGTACAGCATGAAGGATCGGGTCACCGTCGGCAGGCTGGTGATTCTTCTCTATTTCGTGGCCTATCTGTGGCTGGTCATGCAGACCCGGCAGACCATGCTGGTCTGGGCTTTGGCGGGTA
>DPSI01000403.1:701-3006 GCA_003527165.1 Pseudomonas sp. | reverse complement strand
TGAAGCGGTCCACGTCTGCCATGGCAATGACGTATTGGCGCCCCAGTCGTTGCAGGCGCTCGTTGAGTGCCCGGCGCCCCGGCAGCCCCGTCAGCTCGTCGCGAAAGGCCATCTGGTAGGCTTCCTGGGCGATCGCCACCACCAGCATTAACATTAGCAGGCTACTCATGACGTTGAGCGCCCCAGGCTGGCTGAAGACCTTCGGCAACATCAACAGCAGGCCGATCAGCGCGACGAACTGAGCGGCATGGACCGGCCTGGGGCGGCGCAGGTACTGCATCAGCAAGCCAATCAGCGCCAGCAGAAACACCGGATAGGCCAGCTGGATCAATTGCAACCAGTCCGTTTGCAGTGACGGCCAACGGACCTCGGTCAGCCAGCCGAGCGTTGCTTCCGGGAATCGCCGCGCCAACGCCAGGGCCGAAATCGATACGGCAAACAACACGGCAAGGCGCGCTAATCCGTCTTGCAGTAGATGGGTCCGCTCTTGCCACAACCCGTACAGTCCATAGAGCGCCGGCAACAGCAGGCTACAGAGATGGAAGGTCAGCGCCGCCTCCGGCAACAAAGAGCCATGAATACGGTAATGGTCCGCCTGGGTATCCAGCAGAAAGTAGACGATATAGACGACCAGCAGCAGGCAGGCCTCACGGACCCGAGCGTAGGCGATGCAGAACGCGCCACCCAGCAGCAATAGAACCGTTGGCAGCACGTTGAACAGCGATGTGAAGAACTCGTTGAGGTGGGCCTGCCGCGCAGCGATCAGCGAGCCGAGCAACAATGCCAGCGGCGCATATAGATGGCTGAAATAGCGTGCAGCATTCAGACGAGGCACGACGGCTCCGGCGGGTGGTCGTGATGACCAGGCATTGTGCCATTAGTCGACCAGGCAATCACCCGATTGGGCAGACGTGTCGTGGGCAATTTTTTTGTCCAAAAAAAACCGCTGCCGGAGCAGCGGTCTGATTTCACCTAAACCTCAGTACGCCAGTTCGAAGTGGGCCTCGTCCATGTCCATCAGGTTGTCGGCACCGGACAGCATGGCTTCGACGTGGGTGCGGGTGCGCGGCAGGATGCGCTGGAAGTAGAAGCGCGCGGTCTGCACCTTGGCGGTGTAGAACCCGTCGGTATCTTCGCCGGCTGCGATCTTCTCCGACGCCAGACGCGCCATGTCGGCCCAGAAGTAGGCCAGGCAGGCGTAACCGCAATACATCAGGTAGTCCACCGAAGCGGCGCCGACTTCTTCGCGGTTCTTCATGGCAACCATGCCGACCTTCATGGTCAGATCGCCCCACTCTTTGTTCAGCTTGGCCAGCGGCTCGACGAACTGCTTGACCGCCTCGTTGCCTTCGTTGGCCTGGCAGAACTTGTGCACCACCTTGGTGAAGCCCTTCAGCGCTTCGCCCTGGGTCATCAGCACCTTACGGCCCAGCAGGTCGAGCGCCTGGATGCCGGTGGTGCCTTCGTACAGGCAGGAGATGCGGCTGTCGCGCACGTTCTGCTCCATGCCCCACTCGGCGATGAAGCCGTGGCCACCATAGATCTGCACGCCGTGGTTGGCGGACTCGAAACCGACTTCGGTCATGAACGCCTTGGCGATCGGTGTCAGGAACGCCAGCATCGCATCGGCGGCCTTGCGCTGCTCTTCGTCCTGGCTGCGCTGGGTGATGTCGACCTGCTTGGCGGCGAAGTAGAGCATCGCGCGGTTGCCTTCGGCGAAGGCCTTCATGGTCAGCAGCATGCGGCGCACGTCCGGATGCACGATGATCGGATCAGCAGCTTTTTCCGGCGCCTTGGGGCCGGTCAGCGAACGCATTTGCAGACGCTCACGCGCATACTTGATGCCGCCTTGGAAGCCGATCTCAGCATGGGCCAAGCCCTGCAGAGCGGTGCCCAGACGCGCCGTGTTCATGAAGGTGAACATGCAGTTCAGGCCCTTGTTCGGCGGGCCGATCAGGAAGCCGGTGGCGCCGTCGAAGTTCATCACGCAGGTGGCGTTGCCGTGAATCCCCATCTTGTGCTCCAGCGAGCCGCACGTCACGCCATTGCGCTCACCTACCCCGCCTTCGGCGTTCGGCAGGAACTTGGGCACGATGAACAGCGAGATGCCTTTGGTGCCTTGCGGCGCATCGGGCAGACGGGCCAGTACGATATGGACGATGTTATCGGCCATGTCGTGCTCGCCTGCGGAGATGAAGATCTTGGTGCCGCTGACCTTGTAGCTGCCGTCGGCCTGAGGCTCGGCCTTGGTGCGCAGCATGCCCAGGTCGGTGCCGCAATGCGGCTCGGTCAGGCACATGGTGCC
>DPSI01000403.1:0-514 GCA_003527165.1 Pseudomonas sp. | reverse complement strand
ACTGCTGCTGCTCGGGTGTGCCGTGAGCGTGCAGGGTATTCATCGCGCCGTGAGACAGGCCGGGGTACATGCCCCAGGACCAATTGGCTTCGCCGACCATCTCGCTGATAGCCATACCCAGCGACTCGGGCAGACCCTGGCCGCCGTGCTCGACGTCATGGGCCAGGCTCGGCCAGCCGCCTTCGACGAACTGCTGGTAGGCCTCCTTGAAGCCGGTCGGCGTCTTCACGCCGCTTTCGCTCCAGGTGCAACCTTCGAGATCACCCACGCGATTGAGGGGGGCGATCACCTGCTCACAGAACTTGGCGCCTTCGTCGAGGATGGCGTTGACCATGTCTGGGGTGGCGTCTTCACAACCCGGAAGGCTCTGATAGTGCGCCTCGTAGCCGAGCAGTTCGTCACGTACGAAACGGATATCGCGCAAGGGGGCCTTGTAGTCAGGCATAGCGTAAACCTCAGCGGTGGGTTCTTTGTTCAGGTGACTGTTGAACAGCCAACCTTGGTTGAATTTGTG
>DPSI01000470.1:4152-4414 GCA_003527165.1 Pseudomonas sp. | reverse complement strand
GCCATCGTCGCCCTGGCGCTGGATCTGGTCTGGGGCTACGCCGGGCTGCTGTCGCTCGGCCACGGCCTGTTCTTCGCCCTGGGCGGCTACGCCATGGGCATGTACCTGATGCGAGAAAGCGCTGGCGACGGCCTGCCCGCGTTCATGAGCTTCCTCGCATGGACCGAGCTGCCCTGGTACTGGTACGGCACCTCCAGCTTCCTCTGGGCGATGTGCCTGGTGGTGTTGGCGCCCGGGCTGTTGGCCTTCGTCTTCGGCTTCT
>DPSI01000470.1:989-4022 GCA_003527165.1 Pseudomonas sp. | reverse complement strand
TTCTCGATCATGACCCAGGCGCTGACCTTCGCCGGGATGCTGTTGTTCTTTCGCAACGAAACCGGCTTCGGCGGCAACAACGGCTTCACCGACTTCAAGACCATCCTCGGCTTCTCGATTTCGGCCCCTGCGACCCGTGCCACGCTGTTCTTCGCCACCGTCGCCCTGCTCGCCGGCAGCCTGTTGCTCGGCTGGCGGCTGGCACGCAGCAAGTTCGGCCGGGTGCTGACGGCGCTGCGCGACGCAGAAAACCGTCTGATGTTCTGCGGCTACGACACACGCGGTTACAAGCTGTTCATCTGGACGCTGTCCGCCGTGCTCTGCGGCCTGGCCGGAGCGCTCTACGTGCCGCAGGTGGGCATCATCAACCCCAGCGAAATGGCGCCGACGCAGTCCATCGAAGCCGCCGTCTGGGTCGCCCTGGGCGGACGCGGCACGCTGATCGGACCGCTGCTCGGCGCCGGCATCGTCAACGGCATGAAGAGCTGGTTCACCGTGGCCTTTCCCGAGTACTGGCTGTTCGCCCTCGGTGCGCTGTTCATCGTCGTCACCCTGTACCTGCCGAAAGGCGTCATCGGATTGCTGCGCCGGAGGGGCGAACAATGAAAACCGCACCCGTACCCGAACTGATCGATCCGGTCGACACCCGTGGCAGCGGCCGCGACGCCATCGGCCTCGGCCGTGTGAAGAGCGAAGGCCTGGATGCCCGCCACGGCACGATCCTCAGCCTCGAAGATATCAACGTGAGCTTCGATGGCTTCAAGGCGCTGACGGACCTCAGCCTCTATATCGGCGTCGGCGAACTGCGCTGCATCATCGGCCCCAACGGCGCAGGCAAGACCACCATGATGGACGTCATCACCGGCAAGACCCGTCCCGACAGCGGCACGGCGTTCTTCGGTGACACCCTCGACCTGACGCGCATGAGCGAAGTGGAAATCGCCCAGTCCGGCATCGGGCGCAAGTTCCAGAAGCCCACGGTGTTCGAGGCGCTTTCCGTGTTCGAGAACCTGGAGCTGGCGCAGAAAACCGACAAGTCGGTGTGGGCCAGCCTGAAAGCGAAGCTCAACGGCCAGCAACGCGACCGCATCGACGAAGTGCTGACCACCATCCGCCTGGACAGCTCGCGCAATCGCCCGGCCGGGCTGCTGTCGCACGGCCAGAAACAGTTCCTCGAGATCGGCATGCTGCTGATGCAGGACCCGCAATTGCTGCTGCTCGACGAGCCGGTCGCCGGGATGACCGACGCCGAGACCGAGTTCACTGCCGAGTTGTTCAAGAGCCTGGCGCGCAAGCACTCGCTGATGGTGGTCGAGCACGACATGGGCTTCGTCGACACCATCGCCGACCACGTCACCGTGCTGCACCAGGGCCAGGTGCTGGCTGAAGGTTCGCTCGAAACCGTGCAGAACGATGAGCGGGTGATCGAGGTGTATCTCGGGCGGTGAATGATTCAACGCCGCTCGCCCGCCGATGAGGCGCCACGGTGGATGGATGAAGCGTCATCCACCCTACACCCACCGAACGTAGGGTGGAAAACGGCGAAGCCTTTTCCACGCGTAATGACGAAACAAGGACATCGACATGCTGCAAGTCCAGCAACTGCACCAGTACTACGGCGGCAGCCACATCCTCCGCGGCCTGTCGTTCGACGCTCAGATAGGCGAAGTCACCTGCCTGCTCGGCCGCAACGGCGTTGGCAAGACCACCCTGCTCAAATGCCTGATGGGCCTGATCCCCGCCAAGGAAGGCGCGGTGAACTGGGAAGGCAAGCCGATCACCGGTTTCAAACCGCACCAGCGCGTGCACGCCGGCATCGCCTATGTGCCGCAAGGGCGGGAGATCTTCGGCCGACTGACCGTCGAGGAAAACCTGCTGATGGGTCTGTCCCGCTTCAGCGCGAAGGAAGCCAAGGAAGTACCGGAGTTCATCTACGAGCTGTTCCCGGTCCTCAAGGAAATGAAGCATCGTCGCGGCGGTGACCTCTCCGGTGGCCAGCAGCAACAGCTCGCCATCGGCCGCGCTCTGGCGAGCAAGCCGCGCTTGTTGATCCTCGACGAACCCACCGAAGGCATCCAGCCCTCGGTGATCAAGGAAATCGGCCTGGTGATCAAGAAACTCGCCGCCCGTGGCGACATGGCGATTCTGTTGGTCGAGCAGTTCTACGACTTCGCCGCCGAACTGGCCGACCAGTACCTGGTCATGAGCCGCGGCGAAATCATTCAGCAAGGCCGGGGTGAAACCATGGAAGCCGAAGGCGTGCGCGGGCTGGTAGCGATCTAGCAGGCCGTTGAAAACAGCTGAGGCAGGCCAGAAGAGGCGCAACGATCAGGGAGTAACAGCCGAAGGACGAGCGCAGCGAATCAACGCAGCCAAAGAAGCGAACCGGGCTCGCGCACGTGTCCAGGTTTTTACAGGAGCATGATTCACTTCGTTCACCCTTCGGGCCGCGCCAAAGCACGTTAGCCGCAATCGGCTTACTGAGGCTGGTTCCAACGCAGTAGCGCCAACGCAGGCCGTTTTCAACGGCCTGCTAGTCGCGCGGTACCCGCGTCGCGCAGTATCAGCGGCTCATGCCGGCCAAGCGCTGCGAGATGGCCTGCATGCCCTGGCCGAGCTCGCGCAGCGTGGCCGCATCACGCGCGCCTTCCTCGCTGGCGGTGTGAATCCGAACCGCCAGCTCGTTGATCTCCTGGGTCACGTGGCTCTGCTGCTGCGCCGCCACGGCAATCTGCTGCGCCCGTTGCACGATGTCATCGAAACTGGCCACGGTGTGCCCCAGGGTGCCGGCCACGCCATCGGCCTGCAGCACGGCGTCATGGGTGCGCTGGGCGCCAGCCTGCATCGTCGACACCGCCTGCGCCGAAGCCTGACGCAACTGGGCGATCATCTGCTGGATTTCGTTGGCTGAGCTCTGCGTCCGCCCCGCCAGGGTCCGCACCTCATCAGCGACGACCGCAAAGCCCCGACCCTGCTCGCCGGCCCGCGCGGCCTCGATTGCGGCGTTGAGGGCCAGCAGGTTGGTCTGCTCGG
>DPSI01000470.1:431-819 GCA_003527165.1 Pseudomonas sp. | reverse complement strand
CCAGCAGGTTGGTCTGCTCGGAAATGGACTTGATCACATCCAACACCCCACCGACGCGCTCGATGTCCTGGCCCAGTTGGGTGATCGCCGCGGCAGCATCGGTGATATCGCCCGCCAAGCCGCCGATCGCCTCACTGTTGCGCTGCACCTGCCCCTGACCCTGCTCGGCTGCCGACAGTGACTGACGGGCCGTGTCGGAGCAGTCGGTGGTGTTGTGGGCCACTTCGGCCGCACTGGCCGACATCTCGGTGATGGCGGTTGCCAGCAGCGTGTTGTCCTGCCGCTGTGCCTCGGCACGCTCGGCCAGACCGATCGACAGCCGCGCAAGGTCGTCGGCCTGCCGCTCGAGACTTGCCGATTCGTCGGCAATGCGTCGCAGCATGTCGCG
>DPSI01000470.1:0-237 GCA_003527165.1 Pseudomonas sp. | reverse complement strand
AATGCGTCGCAGCATGTCGCGCAACGAACCGGCGTAGCGGTTGACCGCCCCGCGCAAGGCGCCGAGTTCGTCGGCGCGGCGTATCTCCAGCTGGGCATTATCCCCGCTGCCGCCCTGCCCCAACCGCTCGATCTGCTCGGTGGTTTCATCCAACTGCGCCAGCAAACGCTTACCCGCCAACCAGGCGATGCCAAGCAGCAAACCCAAAAGCGGAAGCAGGAGCAGAAGCATCTGCCC
>DPSI01000469.1 GCA_003527165.1 Pseudomonas sp. | reverse complement strand
GGCCGCCGACCTCGGCGCGTCGACCCGTGACGGCCTTGGCATGCTGGTCGAACAGGCCGCGGCGGCCTTCGAACTGTGGCGCGGGGTGCGTCCGGCCTCGGCCCCGGTTCTGGTGCAGTTGCGCCGTCAGCTCGCCGGTTGAGTAGCGCTCAAATACGAAAGTGGATCTGCTGATGCAGGTGCTGCGGGGTTTCCAACTCGTCGACCATCCCGGCAGCGATGCGTCGAAGCTGTACACGACGATCCTCCGCCCCCAGCCCCTCGAGGTTGCTGAAGTCTTCGATCGACAGGTCTTCGTCGGCAGTTTCGGCATCTACCAGAGTCCACTTCAGCGGATGCACGGCAATGCGCTGCAGGGCAGCGGCAACCTCTGGCTGTTCGCCCTGGGCACTGAAATCCGCCACCAGCAGCAGCCGTTCGACGCCGACCTTTGGTAGACCGGACAGCAAGGCGTCCACCGCCTGATACAGATCGTGCGGCTGTCCTGCTGCGGCGGCACCCGAGGCAGTGGGCACCGACGGGCTGTCGTACAGGCAGATCACCGCATCCATGCCGGCGACACTCTGCGACACGCTGATGGCGTCGAACAGGTCGCCGGTCTTGGCACGCAGGCCGGGGCGAACGGTCATCGAGTTAAAATCGTCGACCAGCGCCACGACCTCGTGCTGCCGGCCCAGCAACTCGCACAGCAAGGCATTTCCCAGACTCGAGTGCGCCCCGTACAAAGCGAATTTGAGGCGAGGCGTTTCGGCGTTGAGCATGAACGGGACCCGTTAGCGACGGGTGACCAGATAACCGATCAGCGCCACTGCGCCAGCCGCGAGCGCCACGGTGCTCAGCGGATGTTCGCGTACGCATTCCTTGGCCAGGCGACCGGCGTCGCGGCTGCGCTTGGACAGGTCACGGCAGTGCGCGTCCCAGTCGGCGTCGTGCCACAGCGATTCGGCGCGTGCGCGCAGGGAGTCGAAGCGATGCCGCGATCCCCGGGTCGCGTCGTGCTTGAGCTCATCGAGGGCGGCCATCAGATTTTGGATCTCGCTCTCGATCTCGTCGCGTGTAGTGGGCTTGCGGCTGAAGCGGGACATAGTCGGTTCTCCCCATTTGAAATGTGCTGTTTTGACCTCGTCATCGAACGAAGGTGCAGCTCGCGACAACGCCTTGGTAGGCAGCGGACCAGCAAGGCACGCCTGGGTTCCCGTCCGTCGGGCTGATTGGCTCGACGCGCCCCGCTGCCGATAGCAAGGGAAACGCAGGTCGCTGCGCGCAATGTCATTGCCATGTATCGAGCACTGCTGCAGCGAGACGACCGATGTTCTTCTACACTCAGGGCGCTGCGCTGAGTCATGCGGCAGCATTACCGGCTAGTCGGTGCGGCATACGAGCGAGCGAAACGGCCCGTGCAGAAGGGTCGGAAACGGTGCAGAACGCGCCGAAATATAACGGCCGCCGAGCTTATCTCTGGCCTCGGTTTACCTATAATGCGCGCCGCGTCCGTCGGCCTCGGCGCGTCTTTTCCACTGCCAATTCATCGGTGTTCATTTTGAAATTTCGTCAATCCATTCTCGGTCTGTTATTTGCCTGCGGCAGCGTCATCTTGTCCCCCTCCGTTACCGCCGCCCCTCAAGCCACCGTGCAACAGGAGCTGGCCTCCGGCAGCGCGCTGCTGGTCGATCTGAAAACCAACGAGGTGCTGTATTCCACTAACCCCAACCTGGTGGTGCCCATCGCCTCGGTGACCAAGTTGATGACGGCGATGGTGGTACTCGACGCCAAGCAGTCGCTCGACCAGCGTCTGCCGGTCACCATCCGCGAAGCGCGAGAGATGCAGGGTGTGTTTTCCCGGGTGCGTATCGGTAGCGAAATCAGCCGCCGGGAAATGCTGCTGCTTACCCTAATGTCGTCCGAGAATCGCGCCGCCGCGAGCCTGGCGCACCACTATCCGGGCGGCTATCAGGCATTTATCCAGGCGATGAACGTCAAGGCCCAGGCGCTGGGCATGACCCAGACGCGCTATGTCGAACCCACCGGCCTGTCCGAGCAGAACGTCTCCAGTGCCAACGACCTGGTCAAGTTGCTCAAGGCCAGCCAGGCCTACCCGCTGATTGAACAGTTCAGCACCACTCACGAAAAGACGGTCGCGTTCCACAAACCCAACTACACCTTGGGTTTTCGCAACACCAACTCCCTGGTGCGTAAACCCGACTGGAGCATCCAGCTGACCAAAACCGGTTTCACCAACGCCGCCGGTCACTGCCTGGTGATGCGCACGGTTATGAACAAACGGCAGGTGGCCTTCGTGGTGCTCGATGCCTTCGGTAAGTACACCCACATGGCCGATGCCAGCCGCCTGAAGAAATGGTTGGAAACCGGCAAAGTGACTCCGGTGGCACCCGCCGCGTTGGCTTACAAGCAGCAGAAGATGGCCGAACGCCAGCTGGCCGGACAACCTGGCGATGCGGCGTCGGTGATCGGCTCCCGCTGAACGGCCGCTCACGCTCGGCGTGCCCCTGAGAAGGCTGGCACGGCCGCGCTGGGTGCGGTTCAGCCGCCGCGGTTGCCGTAGGCCGCTTCGTTACTGTCCTGCTCGGCAGCCACGGCCATCTCTCGGGTGAGATGGGCTTTAAGCCCTGCCAGCGTATCGGCGCTCCAGCCCGCCGGCGCGGTGACCAGCAACCAGGCATCGACGTAATCGGCAGGGGCATAGACATGCCCGTATCCGGGCGGTGTGGGGGTGGTCACGGCCATGTCCACCGCCAGTTGCAGCATGGTCACCAGCGGGAACCAGCGTAGCTGCGGCGAGACGTCCGGGCCCCGCGGCCCGCTCAGCCAGTCCGGTCGACGCCAGGCATAGCGGTAATCGAAGAAAGTGATCGGGTCGCTGGCGTACTGCAGGTAAAGCAGCCGCATCGGACCCCAGGGCGCATTGGCCGGTTCCGGCGTGCCCTGCTGGTTCATGAAGCGCACAAAACGCCCATCACGAAACTGGGGACGCCACTCGGGGCTGTCCGGGTTGCGGTCGTCGGTCAGTGTTCGCCATTGCTCGCTTTTGAATGGCGGCCCACTCCACAACGCGCCCTGGAACGGATTGCCGATCAGCTCGTGCAGCTCCCACGAGCGCTGTGAATGTAAA
>DPSI01000472.1:401-3245 GCA_003527165.1 Pseudomonas sp. | reverse complement strand
AGCAGCTGGAAGCCTGAAGCTAGAATCAGTTGGGACGCGCAGCGCTCTTTTGCGACTGACAGGCGGTTTGGTCGGCTGGTGGCAGGCCCTACACTAGTTTCGCTTCCAGCTTCCGCCTATTCGTCGTCCGAAGAGAAGTTGTAGTCCATCGACTGGCTCGGCCCCTGCAGATACTGGCCCTGGATATAGCCGACACCGGCTTGCCACAGGGTGGCGAGGACGGTGGCGCTGTCGACGAAGGGCACGATAGTTTGCTTGGCCTGTTCGTGTAGGTCCGCCAGCAGTTGCTTGAGTGCATCCTGATTTTCCTGGCGGCTGAGGTCCTGAGTGTAGGAGCCATCGATTTTCACGAAGTCGGCATTGAGGTGTTTGAGCGTATTGAACGGGTTCAGCACGCAGCCGAACTGGCTCAGGGCGATGCCACAGCCCAGTCCGATAAGCCCTTGGGTGAGCGCCTTTGCCTGCTTCAGGTAAGCGACGGCGTCGTGCTCGTCGAGTTGGAAGACCAGCGAATCGGGTGGTAGGCGTGACGCCTTGAGCGCAACCCCAAGCCAAGTGACCAGTGACGGATCCTGCAGGCTGGTGCTGGAAATATGGACGAACACCCGCGTGCTATGGCCCTTGCTGCGGTGTTCGGCGAGCAGCTTGATGGAATTGAGCAGCACCCAGCGATCGATTCTGGTGGCCAGTCCTGCTTCTTTCGCCGCGCCAAGAAACTCGCCGGGCGGGACTTCGACGCCTTGCGGGTCGAGCAGGCGCAGTAGGACTTCGTAATGCTCGTGACTATCACCGCGCAGGCTGATGATCGGCTGGAACAGCAGGCGGAAGCTGTTCTTTTCCAACGCTTGCTGCAACATCGCGAGGATGTTGCCTCGGCTGGCTGCGGCTGCCAGCTCGGCGGCAGGGTCGTAGATGCGAAGCGCATTGCCATCGGCAAGCTCTTCGGCGCAGCGGTGGGCGCGGTCAATCACGTCCCGTGCTTTCGCGGTCTGTTCGTCGAGCGCGGCGACACCGATGCTCAGGCTGGTCTGAATGGTACGGCCATCAATGTCGAACAGGTGCCCTTCGACCTTGCGTAGTAGTTCGGTCAGCGGCTGCTGGAGCTGCTGCGGCGTGGCCTCGGCCATCAGCACTGCAAAAGCGTCGTCACCGAAGCGTGCCAGCTCGGCCCTCCGCTGAAACTGATGGCGCAGCAGCTGCGCCAGCTCGGCCAGCAGACGGTCCGAATCGCCCAGGCCGATCTCGGCCTGCAGGCTGGCAAAGCGATCGATCCGGATGTAGGCGAGGCTCGAACCTTGCCCGGCGTTCACCGCGCGCTCTACGGCACCATCCAGCGATTCGAGGAAATGGTTGCGGTTGTACAGCCCCGTCACCAGGTCCTGGCTGCTGATTTCGCGCAGCTTTTCAAGCTCGGCATTGCCGGTCTCTGCGCGAATGACGACCTGGATGCAGGGTTCGCCGTCGTAGCTGGCCGGGGAGAAATGCATGCGGGCCTTGAAATTGCCCCCATCGGCACGGATGCCGCCGCAAACCAGTTCGGCGCTGCCCTGCATGCTTTGATAGTTCTTCAAAAAGCCCTTGAACTCTCCCTGATCGCAGGAGGCGATCAGGTCGATCATCGGCATGCCTTCGAGTTCTTCCACATCCTCGTAGCCGAATAGCTCGAGATAGGCGCGGTTGGCGTAGATATGCATGCCGTCGTGAACGTAGGCGATAGCGTCCACCGAACTCTCCAGCAGCAGCTGGCAGCGCTTCTCTGCTTCGCGCAGCGCCAGCTCCGCGGAGCGGCGTGCGCGGCGTTCGTCGAGGTTGGCAAGCTCTCGGTTGGCGACCAGAATCAGCCACTCGTCCTCGCCCTGCGGAAGCGCGCCTTGGGCGCCCAGGGTGAGGGCTTCGGTGATCGCATCGGGGTCGTTGCCATCGATCAGCTGGATGGCTGGAATGTCCTTGGCTTGTTTGCGGATGGCGCCGATGGCTTCGCTGGGGTCGAGATTGGCGCTGGTCGGCGCGCTGATCAGCAGGTCCCAGGTCTGCTGGAGCGCATCGGCGAGGTCCTCACTGGAGGTGAGTCGATGCACGCGCGTCGCCTGGCCCGCGTTGCGAAACAGGCTGACCAGTCGCTCAGCTTCATTCTGCGAGTCCTCAAGGATCAGCAGACGGATGGTTCTCTTTTGCGGGGCCATGGCAGCAGCTTGGGACGCGCCTTAGACGGCGTGAGGGATAAAAAAACAGTGAGCCGCAATCTACAGCGTGTTCCAGAGCGAGTCAAAATCTTCACCGCGCAGGGCCGCCTTGGCTCCTTGGGCTGTGAACGACGTCTCCTGGGGGACGGCCGCGAGGCCCACCAGCTGATATTCGAACTGGTTATAACTGCTGGTGCCGGTTTGCCGGCGGCGGAGCAGGGCGCGATGCTCATCGCCGTTCTGGTTGATCTGCACCTTCTGCCCTTCCTGAAACGGCAGGCGTGGAACGATCAGCGTCGCCGGGTGGGATATCACGCTGATTTCCGGCAGAAGCAGGGCGCGCAGGTATTCGCTGCCTTGCTCGGTCTTACGTAGCAGGCGCAAACCGCAAGGTTGTGCAGAGGGGGCGATGAGTTCGACACCCATTTGTGGCCCGCTGCCTCGAACCTGGCGGATCCATCGCACCACCGCGACACTCCAGGTCTGGCTGGTGACATCCTGCAGGCCGAGCAATTCGCCCGCCTGGAGTTGCGCCGGTACCTCGTCCGACCAAGACAGGCAGAAGCCGCCGGGGCTGTGGTCGACCAGCTGCACCTGATACAGGGGATGGTTTTCCGTCTCGCTCGGCCGCCTGGGTTGAGCGCTGGAGATCGGAAGAGCG
>DPSI01000472.1:0-276 GCA_003527165.1 Pseudomonas sp. | reverse complement strand
CCGCCGGGGCTGTGGTCGACCCGTTGCACCTCGAATGTCGGGAAGCAATCGTCGGACGGTGGCGTTACGGGCTCGTCCTTGTCCTCGTCCTCGGTTGTCGCCATGACGGGGCGGACGAACTCAATATGGTCGCTCGGCAGGATCCCGTCCTCATTGATCGCCTGGGCGTCGAACGCAACGGACCAGACGTCGGGAGCGGCATTGTTCAGTTTGAACACGGCGGATCGCGCCGCGTCGGGCCGTTTCAACAGCTCGCCGAACTGGCGCCGGCCCGCC
>DPSI01000476.1:973-4384 GCA_003527165.1 Pseudomonas sp. | reverse complement strand
CTTGGCCATGGCAGCGATGAAGCGGTCGAACAACGGCGCGACATCGTGCGGCCCCGGACTTGCCTCGGGGTGGCCCTGGAAACTGAAGGCGACCTTGTCGGTGCGCTCGATGCCTTGCAGAGTGCCGTCGAACAGCGACTTATGGGTCGCGCGCAGATTGCTCGGCAGGCTGGACTCCTCCACAGCGAAGCCATGGTTCTGGCTGGTGATCATCACCACGCCGGTATCGAGGTCCTGCACCGGATGGTTGGCACCGTGGTGGCCGTTCGGCATTTTTACCGTCTTGGCGCCAGAGGCCAGGGCCAGCAACTGATGACCGAGGCAGATCCCGAACACGGGAGTCTCGGTTTCGAGTACTTCCTGGATTGCCTTGATCGCGTAATCGCAGGGCTCCGGATCACCCGGCCCGTTGGCGAGGAATACGCCGTCCGGGTTCAACGCCAAGGCATCGCTGGCAGTGGACTGGGCCGGCAACACCGTGACACGACAGCCGCGCGCGACCAGCATGCGCAGGATGTTGTATTTCACACCGTAGTCGAACGCGACCACGTGATAGGGCAGCTCGCTGGCAGACACTTCGGCATGGCCATCGTCCTTCAGACACCAGACGGTCGTACGCCACTCGTAGGCCTCCTTCACGCTGACTTCCTTGGCCAGGTCCATGCCCTTGAGGCCGGGAAAGCTGCGCGCGAGCTCCAGCGCTTTCTCTTCAGTCGCGTCGTCACCGGCCAGGATGCAGCCATCCTGAGCGCCCTTTTCCCGAAGGATACGGGTCAGACGACGGGTATCGATGCCGGCGATGGCTACGGTGCCATTGGCTTTGAGATAGTCCGGCAGGGATTGCTTGTCGCGCCAGTTGCTGGAGATCAGCGGCAGGTCGCGAATCACGAGGCCCGCGGCCCAGACTTTCCACGATTCGGCGTCTTCCGGGGTGGTACCGGTGTTGCCAACGTGCGGGTAGGTCAGAGTAACGATCTGCTTGGCATAGGAAGGATCGGTGAGAATTTCCTGATAGCCGGTCATGGCGGTATTGAACACCACCTCACCAACGGTTTGCCCATCGGCGCCGATGGATTCGCCGCGAAAGATACTGCCATCGGCAAGGGCCAAAATAGCTGGCGTAAGGGCTGGCTTAGTCAAGAGACCTCCCAAAGATCAAGGCTGAAGCAGGCGCAGATTGTAAAAAAGCGGGATGACGTGTGAAGGTCATCCCGCTTTTTATTTGATTCATTCTGCGCAACTTTTAGTGGACACACTAAAACGGGAAGCTTACAGAAAAGGCCTTTTCAGGTCCAGCCGAAATCAGCCCAACGGCCTGCCGCATGCAACTCAACGCAGCCCGAGCACATCCTGCATGTCATACAGACCTGCCGGCTGCTGCTCCAGCCACATCGCAGCGCGCACGGCGCCCTTGGCGAAGGTCATCCGACTAGAGGCCTTGTGCGTGATCTCCACGCGCTCGCCCTCTGCAGCGAAGAGCACCGTGTGATCGCCGACCACGTCGCCAGCACGAACGGTGGCAAAGCCGATGGTGTCGCGCTCGCGGGCGCCAGTCTGCCCTTCGCGACCATACACCGCCACCTTCTGCAAATCGCGACCCAATGCTTGCGCCACGACCTCACCCATACGCAGCGCCGTTCCGGAAGGCGCATCGACCTTATGGCGGTGGTGCGCCTCGATGATCTCGATGTCGACCTCATCGCCCAACACCCGCGCGGCCGTGTCGAGCAGCTTCAAGCACAAGTTGACACCGACACTGAAGTTGGCGGCGAACACGATCGGAATATCCTTCGCTGCCGCAGCCAGTTTTTCCTTCTCTTCAGCGGAGAAGCCGGTCGTGCCGATCACCATCGCCTTGCCGGCGCGACGGCAGACTTCGAGATTCTTCAGCGTGACCGTCGGATGGGTGAAATCGATCAGCACATCGAACTCATCGACGACCTTCGCCACCTCGCCAATCAGCGGCACGCCCAGCCGCCCAATGGCGGCCAGCTCACCCGCATCGGCCCCCACCAGCGTGCTGTCCGGTCGATCGATGGCGGCGGTCAAACCCGCGGCGCCGGCGGTTTGCTGGACGGCCTCGACCAGCGTCTTGCCCATGCGCCCCGCGGCGCCCATTACTGCAATACGTCGCATCTAAACGGCTCCAAGCAAGCATCAAGCACAACGGACGCCGCCAACAGGCGCTGCTGCGATTGGCACTATCAATTACAAATCACCAAAAAAACGCTTCACACCCTCGAACCAGCCACTGGCCTTGGGCGAATGGGAGCTGTCGCTCTGCAGCGTCTTGCGGAACTCATCGAGCAACTCACGCTGGCGCTTGCCAAGGTTAACCGGCGTCTCGACCGCCACCCGGCACAGGAGATCGCCAGCCGCACCACCACGCACAGGGGCAACGCCCTTGCCACGCAACCGGAACTGCTTGCCAGTCTGAGTCCCCTCCGGAATCTTGAGCTTCACACGACCATCGAGCGTCGGCACTTCCAACTCACCGCCCAGCGCGGCATCGGCAAAGCTGATCGGTACCTCGCAGTACAGGTGCTTGCCGTCGCGCTGGAAGATGGGGTGCTCGCGGACATTGACCACGACATAGAGATCACCTGCCGGACCACCCTGAGCGCCCGCCTCGCCTTCACCGGTCAAGCGGATACGGTCGCCCGTGTCGACGCCCGGCGGAACCTTGACCGAGAGCGTTTTCTGCTCTTCGACTCGCCCCTGGCCATGGCAGCTGCCGCAAGGATCGGAAATCATCTTGCCGCTGCCATGGCAAGGCGGGCAGGTCTGCTGCACGGAGAAGAAGCCCTGCTGCATGCGCACCTGGCCGATCCCGCCACAGGTGGTACAGGTCACCGGGCTGGTGCCCTTCTTCGCGCCGGAGCCATCACAGGTTTTGCATTCGACCAGGGTCGGCACACGGATGGTGACCGTGGTGCCGCGCACGGCCTCTTCCAGGTCCAGCTCAAGGGTGTAGCGCAGGTCACTGCCGCGCTGAGCACCGCCACGCGAACTGCCGCGCGCGCCGGTGAAGAAATCACTGAAGACATCGCCGAAAATGTCGGAGAAGTTGGCACCGCCATAACCCGCACCACCCGCGCCCGCCCCCATCTGCGGATCGACGCCGGCATGACCGTACTGGTCGTAGGCCTGACGCTTGCCCGCATCGGACAGCACCTCGTAAGCCTCGTTGGCTTCCTTGAATGCTTCTTCGGCAGCTTTGTCCCCGGGATTACGGTCCGGATGGTGCTTCATCGCGAGGCGACGATAAGCCTTTTTCAGCTCCGCCTCGCTGGCGCCGCGCTCGACACCCAGCACTTCGTAATAGTCACGTTTGGCCATAAATTTCCTGAACCTTCAATTCGTACCCTCCAGACACGCCGACGCGGGAGCAAGCCCCCGCGCGGCGATCAA
>DPSI01000476.1:339-803 GCA_003527165.1 Pseudomonas sp. | reverse complement strand
TCGAACTCGGCGTCGACCACGTCGTCACCGGGCTGCGCGTTGTCGCCAGGCTGCTCGCCTTCGCCACCCTGAGGCTGCTCGGCGTACATCTTCTGCGCCAGCGGCGTGGAGGCCTGGGAAACCGCAGCGATCTTGGCTTCGATCTCAGCCTTGTCGTCGCCCTTGATGGCCACTTCCAATTCGCCAATGGCCTTCTCGATGCTGGCCTTGTCTTCTTCGGTGGCCTTGTCGCCGGCTTCGGTCAGCATTTTGCGGGTCGCATGGACCAGCTGATCACCCTGGTTACGCGCCGTGACCAGCTCCTCGAACTTGCGGTCTTCCTCGGCGTTGGCCTCGGCGTCACGCACCATCTGCTCGATTTCCTCCTCGGACAGACCGGAGTTGGCCTTGATCACGATGGACTGATGCTTGCCGGTGGCCTTGTCCTTCGCCGAAACGTGCAGGATGCCGTTGGCGTCGATGTC
>DPSI01000476.1:0-251 GCA_003527165.1 Pseudomonas sp. | reverse complement strand
CGTTGGCGTCGATGTCGAAGGTTACCTCGATCTGCGGTACGCCACGCGGAGCCGGCGGAATCTCGGCCAGATCGAAACGACCCAGCGACTTGTTCTGCGCCGCCTGCTTGCGCTCACCCTGCAGCACGTGAATGGTCACCGCGCTCTGGTTGTCGTCCGCAGTCGAGAATACCTGCGACTTCTTCGTCGGGATGGTGGTGTTCTTTTCGATCAGCGCAGTCATCACGCCACCCATGGTTTCGATACCCAGG
>DPSI01000474.1:1741-2597 GCA_003527165.1 Pseudomonas sp. | reverse complement strand
TGCCCATGATCCACAACAGCGCCGCCGGGTCGGGTTTCTGCTGGGGCAGGGTGTCGCCGCCGATCAGCCATTGGAAATAACCAGCAAGGCCCTTCTCTTCCAACAACGGTTCGATGAATTGCGCCGGCTTGTTGGTGATGATCGCCAGCTTCACATCGCGCTCACGCAGCCAATCCAAGCATTCTCGGACGCCCGGATAGACAGTAGTCAGTTCATGGCCTCCGGCATAGGCCTGCATGAACAGCGCCAGCGCCTCGTCGGTCAACTCATCGGCCACGCCGTCATGCTGCAACTGACCGGCCAACGCGCGGCGCACCAGCACCTTTGAGCCGTTGCCGACCCAGTCGCGCACTCGGGCCACGCCGGCGGGCTCGCGACCAAGCAACATCAGCATCTTGTCCACCGCGGCGGCCAGGTCCGGCACCGAGTCCATCAGCGTGCCATCCAGATCGAACATCACCAGACGCGGCAGTTTGCCGCCGAAGAGCTGCTCCAGGCGGGTCATGGGCGGGCCAGCGCCAACTCGGCGCGCATCTGGTCAATCACTGCCTTGTAGTCCGGCTGATTGAAAATCGCCGAGCCGGCGACGAAGGTGTCGGCACCGGCCGCGGCGATCTCGCGGATGTTCTTGGGATTGACGCCACCATCGATCTCCAGACGGATCTCGCGGCCACTGGCATCGATCAGCGCACGCGCTTCGCGCAGCTTGTCCAGCGTGCCCGGGATGAATTTCTGCCCGCCGAAACCGGGGTTGACGCTCATCAGCAGAACCATGTCGACCTTGTCCATGACGTACTTGAGCACGTCCAGCGGCGTCGCGGGGTTGAACACCAGGCCGGCTTTGGCACCGCCATCC
>DPSI01000474.1:0-1550 GCA_003527165.1 Pseudomonas sp. | reverse complement strand
ATGGCTTTGGCACCGCCATCCTTGATCAGCTGCAGCGAACGATCGATGTGATCTGAGGCTTCCGGGTGGAAGGTGATGTAGCTGGCACCAGCCTCAAGGAAGTCACCGATCATCCTATCCACCGGGCGGACCATCAGGTGCACGTCGATGGGCGCGGTGACGCCGTGCTTGCGCAACGCCGAGCAGACCATCGGGCCGATGGTCAGGTTGGGTACGTAGTGGTTGTCCATCACGTCGAAATGAACGATGTCCGCGCCGGCGGCGAGCACGTCGTCCACTTCCTCGCCCAGGCGGGCGAAATTGGCGGAAAGGATGGAGGGAGCGATGGCGAACGGCTGCATGACGACCTCGGGTAGCACGGCGGAATGCCGCACATTGTACCCGAGGGTCAGCGCTGCGGCGCGCCTGACATCTGTTGCCGGCGCGCCACTGGTGCTTCAGGTTAGCTCGTCGAAGCACTCACCGATGATTGCCAGACCACGATCGAGCAGCTCGTTTTCAGCTGTGAGTGGCACCAGCACGCGTAGCACGTTGTAGTAAGTACCACAGGACAGCAGGATCAGCCCCTTCTCCCGCGCTCGCGCAACGATCTGCGAAGTCAGCGCCGCCGCGGGCCGCGAATGATCGCCGTCCTCGAACAGCTCGATGGCGATCATCGCACCGAGCCCACGCACCTCGCCGATTTCCTTGTGCCGCGCCTGGATGACTTCGAGGCCAGCCGTGAGTTTTTCGGCCACCGCCTTGCAGCGGTCGAGCAGTTTTTCTTCGTCGAAGATTTCCAGCACCGCCAGCGCCGCCGCGCAAGACAGCGGGTTGCCGGCATAGGTGCCGCCGAGCCCACCCGGGGCGATGGCGTCCATCAGCTCGGCCTTGCCGCACACTCCGGCAATCGGGAACCCACCGCCGACGGACTTGGCGAAGGTGGTGAGGTCGGCGACCGCGCCCATCTGCTCCATCGCGAAAAAGGTGCCGGTGCGGCCGGCGCCGGTCTGCACTTCGTCAGCGATCAGCAGGATGCCGTGCTGGTCGCAGAGCGCACGCAGACGGACCATGAACTCCTTGGGCGCGACGTTGAAGCCGCCCTCGCCCTGCACCGGCTCGATGATGATCGCAGCGATGTCGCACGGCTCGGCGTCGTTCTTGAAAATGCGCTCGATACTGGCGATCGACTCGTCAATACCGACACCATGGATCGAGCAGGGATACAGAGCGCGAAAGATCCCACCCGGCATCAGGCCCATGCCAGCGGAGTAAGGCGCGACCTTGCCGGTCAGGCCGAGCGTCATCATCGTACGGCCGTGATAAGCGCCAGTGAAGGCGATCACCCCTGCGCGGCCAGTGGCGGCGCGGGCAATCTTCACCGCATTTTCCACCGCTTCGGAGCCGGTAGTGACCAGCAGTGTCTTTTTGGCGAAATCGCCCGGCACCCGCGCATTGATCTTCTCGCACAATTCCACATACGGCTCGTAGGCCAGCACCTGGAAGCAGGTGTGGGTCAGCTTGTGTAGCTGTGTTTCCACCGCTTTGATGATCTTCGGGTGCAGGTGGCC
>DPSI01000029.1 GCA_003527165.1 Pseudomonas sp. | reverse complement strand
TGCCTTTGCCAGCGCAGGGCTGTGGTTCGGCTGATGGGCGGAGACGAATTCAGCGACGCGCACGGACTCCAAGTCCTATAAGAACTCGCTGGAGGTAGTCCAAGATGGAAACGTCTCACCCCTCGATAATTGGCTTACAGAAGGCGCAGGACATTACGTCACGCTGGGCCGACGGCGAGCTGGGCGCCGAAGAGGCGCAGCATGCCCTCAAGTCCATATTCGATCGGTGGCAGCCTGGCGACCGCACGACCGAGGCCGAACAGGTCGCCGAGTCAGCGCTGGCAGCAGCGCGGATTGCCTTCCAGGATTGGCTGCAGCGCGGCGAGAACTGCGAGGAACTGGTCACGCAGCTGCGCTGGATTCTCGACCCATCAAAGGACGGCATCACCGATCCCGAGCTCAACGTCTACGCGCCGCAACGCCCCGAGTGACGCATCGCTGCCTGATGGCCTTCAACGCACCAGCAGCACGACCACCGCAATCGCCAGCGCCATGGACACGCCTTTCCAGAACAGCACCGGGTTGCGCTCCATCAGCGGTGGCCGGGCCTTGTTGAGAAAGGCCTGGTTGGGCTGGCGCAATTCGAAGATGAACTCGGACAGTTCCTCGTAGCGTTTGTACGGATCGGGATGCAGCGCCCTGCGCAGCACATCGTCGATCCACGCCGGTATGCCGCGGTCGTGCTCGCGGATCGGTCGATAGCTGAGCTTGTTCTGCGCCGCCCGGGTGCGACACCGAGCGACCTGGGTGCCGTAGGGCAGATTCCCCGTGAGCATCTGGTAGGTGATCACCGCCAGGGAAAACAGGTCCGAACGGGTACTGCCACTTTCGCCGAGGAAGTATTCCGGCGCGGTGTACTGGGCGGTGCCGAGCAGGTCGCTGCGCTCGATGGGCGAGGCGATTTCCATAATACCGGCGACGCGGGTGGAGCCGAAATCGATGATTTTCACCGTGCCGGTGGCATCGATCATGATGTTTTCCGGGCGTAAATCCTGGTGCAGCATTTCCAGCCGATGGAAAGCGCGGACGCCCTTGGCGATCTGTTCGACGATGCCGCGTACCGTTTCCAGATCCGGCTGCGGATTGTCGATCATCCATTGGGTGAGCGTCTGACCTTCAATGAATTCGGTGACGCTATACAGGTAGTTGCGCTTGCGGGTCTGTAGGCACGGCTTGACCACATTCGCGCTGGTGATCCGCCGTGCGACCCATTCCTCGGTGAGAAAACGTTCGAGGTACTGCACGTCCCGTTGCAGGTCGATCGAGGGTGTCTTGATGATCACCGGCGTCTGGCTGTCATCATCGGTGGCGAGATACACATGGCTGCGGCTGCTGGCGTGCACTTCGCGAACGATGGTGTAGCCGTCGAAGGCAGCCCGCGCCTCGAGTATGGGCGGGAAGGGCAGCTCGGTCAGCTGTTGGTACAGCTCGTCGGCGGCCTGCAACGGCAGCGCATCGATACGCAGGATCTGCACCGTGAGATTGTCGTCGCTGCCCTGTTCCAGTGCCTGCGTGACGATCGCTCGAGCGGCTGCATCCAGATCGTCCGGGTTGTGGGCGATGGCGCCGAGCATCGAGGCCCCGCTGATGTACTCGTAGACTCCATCGGTTGCGAGAATGAACGTGTCGCCCACCTCGACCGGCTCGGCGCGGTAGTCCAGGTCCAGCTGCGGATGGATGCCCAGCGCCCGGCTCAGGTAGCTCATGTCTTGCGAGACCCACAGGCGATGGTCATTGGTCAGCTGTTCCAGCGCATTGCCCAGGACGCGGTAGATGCGCGAGTCGCCGGCATGAAAACAATGCGCGGTGGTCGACTTGATGACCATGGCGCTGAAGGTACAGACGTAGCCGCGGTCCTTGTCGTAGCGGTACTGACTCTGCTGGCTTTGCGCGTGTAGCCAGGAATTGGTCGCCATCAGCACCCGTTGCGCTGAGGTTTTCACCGACCAGGCATCGGAGGTGCAGAAGTAGTCGGCGAAGAACCCGGTGACGGCTGCCTCGCTGGCGATGTGGCTGACGGCGCTGCTGCTGATGCCGTCGGCCAAGGCAATGGCGATGCCCTTGCTGCTCAGTTGCGGTTCTTTGGGAATGTAGACGCCGTGGAAATCCTGATTGGTTTCCTTCAGGCCCTTATCGGTGTGTTGGCCCACCGAAACCTTGAGTTGACTGCTCATGGCATGCAGCAAACCCCGGCCGCGCCGGGGTTTGCCAGTCAATCAGCGCAGTGCGCGCTTCGGTGCCGTCTTGACGTGGGTGGTGTAGAGGGTCAGGCCGGTGAAGGCCAGGCCGCCGACCAGGTTGCCCAACGCGGTGGGGATTTCGTTCCAGATCATGTAATCCATGATCGAGAAGTCGCCTCCCATGATCATGGCCGAGGGGAACAGGAACATGTTCACCACCGAGTGCTCGAAGCCCATGAAGAAGAACAGCATGATCGGCATCCACATGGCGATGGCCTTTCCGCCTACGGTGGTGGAAATCATCGCGCCGACCACGCCCATCGAAACCATCCAGTTGCACAGCATGCCGCGAAGAAAGATGGTGAACCAGCCAGCCGCGCCGAACTCGGCGTAACCCAGGGTTCGCGCTTCACCGATGGTGGAGATCTTTTCGCCGATGGGTCCCGGGTCGGTCGAGAATCCGGTGGTGAACATGAAGGCCATCATGAAGGCGACCAGCAGCGCGCCGCCGAAGTTGCCGAGGAAGACCAGCCCCCAGTTGCGCAACACGCCGTTGACGGTAACGCCCGGGCGCTTGTCCAGCAGGGCCAGCGGAGTGAGGACGAAGACGCCGGTGAGCAGGTCGAAGCCCATCAGGTAAAGCATGATGAAACCGACCGGGAACAACATCGCGCCTACCAGCGGAGAGCCGGTCTGCACCGTGACCGTCACCGCGAACACCGCAGCGAGTGCCAGGATCGCACCGGCCATGAACGCCCGGATCAGGGTGTCGCGAGTGGACATGTAGATCTTGGATTCGCCCGAGTCGACCATCTTGGTGACGAATTCCGAAGGCACGAGGTAGGACATTTTTCGGTTCTCTGTTGTGTTGGCTGTTGGCCGATGATGTCGGCCTTGCAAATTCGAGCGAGCGCTTCCGTAGGGCCGAACTTGTTCGGCGGTCTGCCGCACAGTTGGCCGAATGAATTCGGCCCTACAAATTCATACCCCGCCCGTTGGAGCGATTTCCACTGCGTCGCCGTTGAGGCGCACTGGCCAAACCTGCAAATGCTGTTCCGGATATTCCAGACAGCTGCCATCGGCCAGGCGAAAATGCTGCTTGTACAGCGGCGAGGCGATCACCAGGTCGCCCTTGAGTTGGCCGAGGATGCCGCGGCCGATGACGTTGGCGCCTGATTTGGGATCTTTGTTGGCGATGGCGAAGACCTGCTCGCCGGCTTCGGTGTCGGGCAGGTGAAACAGCGCTATCTGCTCGCCGTCGAGCCAGGCGACCACGCCGGAGTTGGCCACC
Organism: Pseudomonas sp.; assembly: GCA_003527165.1. Lineage (GTDB taxonomy): Bacteria > Pseudomonadota > Gammaproteobacteria > Pseudomonadales > Pseudomonadaceae > Stutzerimonas. The sequence goes on along the minus strand of DPSI01000029.1, from coordinate 524 downwards.
AGATCGCGACGGCTACACAGCGCTTTCCAGCTGGCGGCTTGAACGGAATCGACACGTACGACGTTGGACTGGCTCATCAGAGAACCTCCTCGATGACAGGGATAAGGTGAAGTTCGGATGCGTGTACCGGACGGCGCTGGCCGCGCTCCTTGACGAAGTGGATGTCCGGGTCGCCGCGTTGGTCGTTGACGAAGGTGCGGAAGCGCTTGAGCTTTTCCGGGTCCTTGATGGCGTTGGCCCACTCGCATTCGTAGCGATCGACCACCAGCTGCATTTGCGCTTCCAGCTCGGCGGCCAGGCTCAGGCTGTCCTCGATGATGACTTCCTTGAGGTAATCGAGGCCGCCTTCGAGGGATTCGCGCCACACGGAGGTGCGCTGCAGCTTGTCCGCGGTGCGGATGTAGAACATCAGGAAGCGGTCGATGTAGCGCACCAGAGTTTCGTCGTCTAGATCGGTGGCGAACAGCTCGGCGTGGCGCGGGCGCATGCCGCCGTTACCGGCCACGTACAGGTTCCAGCCGTTT
>DPSI01000030.1:2075-3662 GCA_003527165.1 Pseudomonas sp. | reverse complement strand
CAGACTCACCGGCCTGCAATACACGCGCAATGACATGGATTTCGCCCGCGCGACCTTCCGTGTACGGGGCGATGTGATCGATGTATTCCCGGCAGAATCGGATCTGGAGGCGGTGCGCATCGAACTGTTCGACGACGAGGTGGAAAGCCTGTCCGCGTTCGATCCGCTGACCGGTGAGGTGATCCGCAAACTGCCGCGCTTCACCTTCTACCCCAAGAGCCACTACGTGACGCCGCGCGAGACCTTGCTGGACGCCATCGAAAACATCAAGGTCGAGCTCAAGGATCGCCTCGATTACCTGCGTGCCAACAACAAGCTGGTGGAGGCTCAGCGTCTGGAGCAGCGTACCCGCTTCGATCTGGAAATGATCATGGAGCTGGGCTATTGCAACGGCATCGAGAACTACTCGCGCTACCTGTCAGGACGCGAGTCGGGTGAGGCGCCGCCGACGCTTTATGACTATCTGCCGGCAGATGCGCTGCTGGTGATCGACGAGTCCCATGTCAGCGTGCCGCAGGTTGGCGCCATGTATAAAGGCGACCGCTCGCGTAAGGAAACGCTGGTGGAATATGGCTTCCGCCTGCCATCGGCGCTGGATAACCGGCCGATGCGCTTCGACGAGTGGGAAGCGATCAGCCCGCAGACGATCTTCGTCTCGGCGACTCCTGGGCCTTACGAAGCGGAACATGCCGGGCGGGTGATCGAGCAGGTAGTGCGTCCCACCGGGCTGGTCGACCCACAAATCGAGGTGCGTCCGGCGTTGACCCAGGTCGACGACCTGCTCTCGGAAATCAACAAGAGCGTGGCCAAGGAAGAGCGGGTGCTGGTCACCACGCTGACCAAACGCATGGCCGAAGACCTCACTGATTACCTGGGCGACCACGGCGTGCGGGTGCGTTACCTGCACTCGGACATCGATACGGTGGAGCGGGTGGAGATCATTCGCGATCTGCGCCTGGGCGTGTTCGACGTGTTGGTGGGGATCAACCTGCTGCGCGAAGGCCTGGACATGCCGGAGGTTTCGCTGGTGGCGATCCTCGATGCGGACAAGGAAGGCTTCCTGCGTTCGGAGCGTTCGCTGATCCAGACCATCGGTCGCGCCGCCCGTAATCTCAATGGCCGAGCAATCCTCTACGCCGACAATATGACTGGCTCCATGGAGCGAGCCATTGGCGAAACCGAGCGCCGGCGCAACAAGCAGATTGCCTTCAACGAGGCGCATGGCATCGTCCCGCAGGGTGTATTCAAGGACGTGCAAGACATCCTCGAGGGTGCCACTGTGCCCGGCTCGCGCAGCAAGAAACGTCGCGGCGAGGCCAAGGCGGCGGAAGAGGCCGCGCGTTACGAGAACGAGCTGCGCTCGCCGAGTGAGATCACCAAGCGGATTCGTCAGCTGGAAGAGAAGATGCTGGCTTACGCGCGAGACCTGGAATTCGAGGCGGCGGCGCAGACGCGCGATGAGATCCACAAACTGCGCGAGCGGTTGTTGCAGGTTTGACGTCCCGGTGAACAATTCGCGCTGCCTTGGGCGAATAAATTCGCCCCTACGGTGCGGACGGGCTCGGTTGCTCACCGCGGCGCAGCCCC
>DPSI01000030.1:0-1856 GCA_003527165.1 Pseudomonas sp. | reverse complement strand
GCGGCGCAGCCCCTGTAGGGGCGAACTTGTTCGCCCGCGTTTGGCGTCCTGGTGATCAGTTCGCGGTGCCTTGGACGAATGTATTCGCCCCTACGGTGCGAACGGGCTCTGATGCTCACCGCGGCGCAGCCCCTGTAGGGGTGAACTTGTTCGCCCGCGATCCGCTTGGCGAATGTCTGCCTTCTGGCTCAGTGCGCGGCGCCACCCTTCATGTTTTCGGGCAGGTTTCGCGTCAGCAGCACGGCGACCATGCTGACCGCCAGGGCAATGCCGACGAAGCGGAAGGCGTCGTTGTAGGCCATGATCATGGCTTGCTGATGGGTGATCTCGCTGAGTCGACCCAGGGCAGCCTGTTCGCTGCCGAGCTGCTGGGTCAGTGTGGTCATGCGCTCGGCGACCGCCGGATTATTCGGCACCACGGATTCGCGCAAATAATCGAAGTAAACCTTGCCTCGGCTGTCCAGCAGGGTGGCGAGTAGGGCGATGCCGATGGCGCCGCCCAGGTTACGCAAGATGTTGAATAGGCTGGAGGCGGAGCCGGCGTCCTGCGGCTGAATGTAAGCCGTGGCGATCAGCGAGATGGTGACCATGATCATCGGTTGGCCGAGTGCGCGGATGATCTGGATCGGGTGGAACTGGTCGCCGGCGAAGTCGGGGTTGAGCGCGCCGGAAGCGAAGCTGGAAATGCCGAACAGCGCGAAGCCGGCCGCGCAAAGCAGTTTCGGCGCGACCACCTTCATCAGCTTGGGCACCAGCGGAATCAGAAATAGCTGTGGAATGCCCATCCACATGATCACTTGGCCGATCTGCAGCGCGTTGTAATTCTGGATCTGCGCCAGGTACAACGGCAGCAGATAGATCGATCCGTAGAGTCCAAGGCCCATGCCCAGGCTGGCGACGCTGGTGAGGCCGAAGTTGCGCTCGCGCAGGATGCCGAGGTTGATCAACGGGTTAGGGCGCGACAGCTGAAGAATGACGAAGAGAATCAGGCTTACCACCGCCACCGAGCCCAGCTGGACGATCAGGCTCGATTCCAGCCAATCCTTGCGATGCCCCTCCTCAAGAAACACTTGCAGGCAACCCAGCCCCATCGCCAGGGTGACTATGCCCGCATAGTCCGTGCTTTTCAGCAGCTCCCAGTGCGGTGGCTTCTTTTCCAGCCCGTACAGCAGGCCGGCGATCATCAGCAGGCCGGGCGGTATGTTGATGTAGAAGATGTATTCCCAGCCCCAGCTTTCGGTAAGCCAGCCGCCCAGGGTCGGCCCGATAGAAGGGGCGAAGGTTGCGGTAATGGCAAACAGCGCCATGCCTTTGGCGCGATGGTGGTCGGGCAGTTTGATCAGCGTCAGGGTGAAGGCCAGCGGAATCAGGGCGCCGCCGGTGAAGCCCTGCATCGCCCGAAACACGATCATGCTTTCCAGATTCCAGGCGAAGGAACAGAGCAGGGAGGAGAACAGAAAACCGATCGATACCCAGACGGCGAGCCGTCGCGCCGAGAGCAGCTGGACCAGCCAGGCCGTCAGCGGAATCATGATGATTTCCGCCACCAGGTAGGAGGTGGAGATCCAGGAGCCTTCTTCCAGGGTGGCGGACAGTGCGCCCTGAATGTCCTTCAGCGACGAGTTGGTGATCTGGATGTCCAGCACCGCCATGAACGCGCCGAGCATGGCGCTCATCACGGCGATCCAGTCGCGCCGGCTGGGCTCGCCGACCGGGCGGATCAGTGTATCAGCGGCCACGGAGGTCGATCTTCACGTCCACCGACATGCCGGGGCGGATGCGGCCCTTGAGTGGATTCTCGTTAGCGAAGGTCAGCTTGACCGGGATGCGTTGGACGACCTTGGTGAAGTTGCCGG
>DPSI01000189.1:2401-2789 GCA_003527165.1 Pseudomonas sp. | reverse complement strand
GGCTCTGTCTCACCCGCGCCTGTATTCCGGTGTCGCCCCGCCCGGTGATCTGGCCGTAAAGCGAGTCGGCTTCGCCACTGCTGGTGCCGATACCTTCCAGATAGATACGAACAACAGCGGATTCGGCATCGGCAGCTAGGGGTTGGTCGGTATCGTCCCGATACAACCCATACAACCGCGCCACATTGCTCGGCGCATTGCCGTAGCTGCCGTCGGGCGCCTGGGTGAAATAGCCGTCGCCGTTGCTGTCGCTGAAACCATGGCGCTGGCAGTAGTCCATGACTTCCTGCAGGGTGCGCTCGCCCACCAACTGCAGGTCGTCGTGGCGGCATTGCTCGGTGACGACGGCATTGGCCAGGTTGTTGCCGGTGCCATCGAAGAACACGCC
>DPSI01000189.1:0-2192 GCA_003527165.1 Pseudomonas sp. | reverse complement strand
GGTGCCATCGAAGAACACGCCGATGCGCAGGGTGACGGCCTGGCGCACCTGCTGCTGCGGCTGCTCATCCAGTTCTTCTTCTTCGCCTTCTTCTTCCAGCCCCAGCGGGGCGAGGTCGCCGGGTTCTTCCTGCCAGGCGCGAGCCATGGGCGTGGCCGGCGGTTGCGGCAACGCGGGGCTGGCCGGCATGGCACGCGCGGCGCTGGCGATATTCAGCAGTTCGGGTGGAACGAAGGGGGCAGGGGTATGGGAGGTGCCGATGATCACCGTGCCCGACCCCGCAATCACCGGATTGCCGTGATCGCCCGTCGTACCCACCGTGGTGGCCGGTTTGCCGTTGATCAGCACCGTTGGGATGGCCGCGCTGGCCAGCGCGCTGCCACAGGAGGTCGGGTCGCCCATGCGCGCGGCCGGCAGCCCGTCGAACAGAACGTCGGGAGAGCCTGCCGCGATGGGGTTGGCGCCATGGCCCTTTTTCGGACAGTCGGTGGGGTCGCCCAGGCGGGCTGCGGGTTTACCGGACATCAGGCTCTCCTTAGTGGACCTTGACTTGTCCGCTGCCATCCAGGCTCGCGGAAAAACTCACATGACGCTTGAAGCCGTCGACTTCCAGCAGGCCTTCAATGGCGAACGACAGGCTCAGCGGGTCGTGGTCGCGGGGCAGGGATATCACCCGGACCTGGCTCAAGCGGGGCTCGTACGCTTCGATGAAGCGTTCGATGGCGATACGCGCCTGTTGCAGCGAATCGTGCAGCGATAGGCGCATATCGTTCAAATCGGGCAACCCGTAGTCGGGCAACGTTTGCACGCTGCCCGCCCGGGTGCTGAGCATTTTGGCCAGATGGGCAGCCACCGAAGCCATTGCCGCGACGTCGCGACTCCAGCCGGCGCGCTTGTTGGCGTCACCGCCGAGGCGTTCGGATAGGCTGCCGTAGGCCATGGATGCTTATTCCTTATCCAGCTTGCCAACCAGCGACAGGGTGAAATCGGCACCCATGTACTTGAAGTGCGGACGCACGTTCAGGCTGACGCGGTACCAGCCCGGTTCGCCCTCGACATCGCTGACGATCACCTGTGCGGCGCGCAGCGGGCGACGGCTGCGGACTTCGGAGCTCGGGTTCTCCTGGTCGGCCACGTACTGGCGGATCCACTTGTTCAGTTCCAACTCTAGGTCGGTACGCTCTTTCCAGGCGCCGATCTGCTCGCGCTGCAGAACCTTGAGGTAGTGCGCGAGGCGGTTGACGATGAACAGGTAAGGCAGCTGAGTGCCGAGCTTGTAGTTGAGTTCGGCGTTCTTGCCCTCTTCACTGTTGCCGAAGAACTTCGGCTTCTGTGCAGAGTTGGCCGAGAAGAACGCCGCGTTGTCGCTGCCCTTGCGCATGGTCAGGGCGATGAAGCCTTCTTCGGCCAGCTCGTATTCACGACGGTCGGAGACCAGAACTTCGGTCGGGATCTTGGTTTCGATCTCGCCCATGCTCTCGAAGTGGTGTAACGGCAGGTCTTCCACCGCGCCACCGCTCTGCGGGCCGATGATGTTCGGGCACCAGCGGAACTTGGCGAAGCTGTCAGTCAGACGGCTGGCGAAGGTGTAAGCGGTGTTGCCCCACAGGTAATGCTCGTGGCTGTTGGCCACGTTTTCCTTGTAGACGAAGGATTTGACCGGGTTGTCTTCCGGATCGTAGGGGTTGCGCAGCAGGAAGCGCGGTACGGTCAGGCCGACGTAACGGGCGTCTTCCTGCTCGCGGAAGCTTTGCCACTTGGCGAACTGCGGGCCTTCGAAGTGATCCTTCAGGTCCTTGAGGTCCGGCAGGCCGGTGAAGCTTTCCAGGCCGAAGAATTTCGGGCCGGCGGCGGCGATGAAGGGGGCGTGAGACATGCTGGCGACGCTGGAGACGTACTGCAGGGTCTTGATGTCCGGTGCGCTCGGATCGAAAAAGTAGTTGGCAATCAGCGCGCCGACCGGCTGGCCGCCGAACTGGCCGTACTCGGCGGTGTAGATGTGCTTGTAGAGGCCGGACTGGACCACTTCCGGGCTGTCTTCGAAATCGTCCAGCAGGTCCTGCTTGGAGGCGTTGAGGATTTCGAGCTTGATGTTCTCGCGGAAGTTGGTGCGATCGACCAGCAGCTTGAGGCCGCGCCAGGACGATTCCAGTGCCTGGAACTGCTGGTGGTGGAGGATCTCGTCCATCTGG
>DPSI01000012.1:8239-8683 GCA_003527165.1 Pseudomonas sp. | reverse complement strand
ACGGCAAGCGAATACCCCGGCCGAGCTTTGCGCCGCGGCCGACATGGTGCTGTTGTGCCTGGCCGATACCGCGGTGGTGCGGGAGGTAGTGTTCGGCGCGGGTGGCATCGTCGAAGGCGCACGGGCGGGGCAGGTGCTGGTGGATCACTCCAGCCTGGAGCCGGCTGCTACGCGGGCCATGGCTGCGGAGCTCGAGTCACGCAGCGGCATGCGCTGGGTCGACGCGCCGGTGTCCGGCGGCACGGCTGGAGCCGAGGCGGGGAGCCTGGCGATCATGGCCGGTGGCCGCGGCGAAGACGTCGAGCGGGTGCGACCTGTACTGGCGCACCTGGGCCAGCGGCTGACGCACATGGGCGATGTCGGCGCCGGCCAGGTGACCAAGGCCTGCAACCAGATGATCGTCGCCTGCAACGCGCTGGTCATCGCCGAGGTCGTGGCGCTGGC
>DPSI01000012.1:7850-8179 GCA_003527165.1 Pseudomonas sp. | reverse complement strand
TGGCCGAGCGGTCCGGCGTCGACGCCAGTCTGATCGCGCCAGCATTGGCCGGTGGCTTCGCCGACTCCAAACCGCTGCAAATTCTCGCCCCACAGATGGCCCGCAGCGAATTCGAGCCGGTGAAGTGGCATGTGCGAACTCTGCTCAAGGATATCGATACGGCCGTCCAGCTGTCCCGCGAGGAAGGCAGCGCCACGCCGATGGCCGGGCTGGCCGCGCAGCTGATACGCCTGCAGGCCAGCCAGGGACACCGCGAGGATGACCCGTCCACGCTGGTGAAAATGTACCGGGAGCAAGACCAATGAAAATTGCCGCCAACCTGTCCATGC
>DPSI01000012.1:0-7657 GCA_003527165.1 Pseudomonas sp. | reverse complement strand
TTGCCGCCAACCTGTCCATGCTGTTCAACGAACTGCCGCTCGCCGAGCGCGTCATGGCGGCCCGCGTCGCCGGTTTCGACGGCGTAGAAATCCAGTTTCCCTACGAGGTGCCGGCGATACGCCTGAAGGAACTGCTCGAGCGTGCCGGTTTGCCGCTGGTGCTGATCAACCTGCCAGCCGGTGATTTCATGCAGGGAGGTCCCGGCCTGGCCGCGGCCCCGGCGCGTCAGAACGCCTTCGATGCGGCGTTGCAGGAAGCGCTGACTTATGCGGCCATGGCTCGGCCGACGTGCGTCAATGTGCTGCCGGGTCGGCTGGCGGAGGGCACCACTCGCGAGCAGGCATTGGAAACCCTGGCGGACAACCTGCGCAAGAGCGCCGAGGCCTTCGCGTTGCTCGGTGTGCGGGTGGTTTGCGAGGCGATCAATCCGCTGGATATGCCGGGCTTTCTGATCAACACCCCCGAGCATCTGCAGGCGCTGCTCGAGCGCGTCGACCATCCCAACTGCCAGGCGCAACTGGATCTCTACCACATGGCCCGGCAGCAGCTGGACGTTGTCGCTGGTATTCAGCTGCTGGGCGCGCGCATCGGCCACGTGCAGTTCGCCGACTGCCCCGGCCGCGGTGCGCCCGGCACCGGCTCGGTGGCGTTCGAACCGCTGGTCGATGCGTTGCGGGCGGTGGGCTATGACGGCTGGTGGGCAGCCGAGTATCGGCCCGAAGGCCCGGATACGACGACCAGCCTGGGCTGGCTGGAAGCGTGGCGGACACGCTGAACGGCCGCATTGTCCGGCATAAGCGAAGATGATGGTGACAGACAGGCGCGCGATAGAACTCTAGAGTCAGCCTTCGAATCGGTCGAGATACGATCGGCGTATAACAATAAATCGAGAGCGACGTCATGCAGCCATCCACCCAAGCCGCGAACGCCTGGCGCGTCCTGTTCCTGCTGTTTCTGGCCAACCTGTTCAACTTCTTCGACCGCACCATCCCCGCCATCATCGCTGAGCCGATTCGCCTGGAATGGAACCTCAACGACTTCCAGTTGGGCCTGGTCGGGACCGCGTTCACCATCATCTACGCAATAGCCGGGGTGCCGCTGGGGCGAATGGCCGATGTCGGTTCGCGCCGCAAGATCATGGGCTGGGGCCTGACCGCCTGGAGCGGGCTGACGGCGGTCAACGGACTGGCATGGAATTTCTGGAGCTTTTTGCTGGTGCGCATGGGCATCGGCATCGGCGAGGCCAGCTACGCACCGGCGGCCAACTCGCTGATCGGCGACCTGTTCCCGGCGCACAAGCGCGCCAGGGCGATGGGTATCTTCATGCTCGGTCTGCCGCTCGGCCTGTTGCTGGCCTTTTTCACCATCGGCTCGATGGTCGAGTATTTCGGCAGCTGGCGCGCACCGTTCTTCATCGCCGCGGTACCGGGATTGCTGTTGGCGTTGTTCATTTTCTTTGTCAAGGAACCTCAGCGCGGCGCCGCCGAGACGGTGAAAGTGTCCCAGGAACGCGTGCAGCAGCCCGTACGCAAGGTGTTGGCGATCCGTACCTTCTGGTGGCTGGTGCTGGCCGGGCTGGCATTCAACTTCGCGACCTATGCCTGTAACGCGTTCATGGTGCCGTTGCTGATGCGCTATCACGCCGTTCCGCTGGTCGAGGCTTCAGTGGCGACCGGGGTGATCGTCGGCCTCACCGGTCTGATCGGGCTGACCTTTGGCGGCTGGGTCGCCGACCAGATCCATCAGCGCTTTGCCCGTGGCCGGCTGATCTTCGCGGCCGTGAGCATGGCCGTCGCCACGCTCGCCACCGGCTATGCATTGCTCGCCGGGCGGATCGAGGTGGGCGTGTTCGTCGCGGTCTTCAGCATCGGCTGGCTGTTCTCCTACAATTTCTACACCTGTGTCTACACGGCGATTCAGGACGTGGTCGAACCCCGCCTGCGGGCCACTGCGATGGCGCTGTTCTTCGCTGGCCTGTACCTGCTCGGTGGCGGTATGGGCACGGTGGTGGTGGGCCTGTTATCGGATCATTTCGCCGAAGCGGCGATGCTTGCGGCCGGCGCCAGCGAGATGAGCGAAGTGTTCCGCGCGGAAGGTCTGCACGGTGCGATGTACCTGATCCCGGCCTCGCTGCTACTGACCATGGTCTTCCTGTTCCAGGCCTCGCGTACCTTCTGTCACGACTCCAAGCGCATGACCGACGGCATGAGCCTATCGGCCAGCGAAGCCGAAGCTGCCCTGGCCTGAACCCGCGTCGCCGTCGACGGAGCAGCCGCGCTGTCGACGGCCCTTGATTTTCCCCGACGATTGGCCTGCATTTGCCGGCAGGCTCGCATAAACTGCGCGGCCGTTTTTGGCAGTCCGGACCGCACATGCATACCCCGTCTCCCGCCCGCGCCTGCGGCATCGACTTCGGTACCTCCAATTCCACCGTCGGCTGGTGGCGTCCCGCCAGCGAGCCGCTGATCGTGCTCGAGAACGATCAGCACACGCTGCCTTCGGTGGTGTTCTTCAACATTGAGGAACGCCGCCCGGTCTATGGTCGCCTGGCGCTGTCCGAATACCTGGAGGGCTACGAAGGGCGGTTGATGCGTTCGCTCAAGAGCCTGTTGGGCTCCAAACTGCTGAAGAGCGAAACGACGGTACTGGGCAGCGCCATGCCGTTCAAGGACATCCTTGGGTTGTTCCTCGGTACGCTCAAGCAACGCGCCGAAACCAATGCTGGTCGAGCCTTCGACGAGGTGGTGCTGGGCCGCCCGGTATTCTTCGTCGACGATGATCCGCAAGCGGACAAGGAAGCGGCTGACACCCTGGCCGCAGCGGCGAAGAAGATCGGCTTCAAAGACGTGTCGTTCCAGTACGAACCCATCGCCGCAGCCTTCGACTACGAGTCGCGCATCGAGCAGGAAGAGCGCGTCCTGATCGTCGACATCGGCGGCGGTACCTCTGACTTCTCGCTGGTGCGGCTGTCACCGGAGCGGCGCGCCATCGACGATCGGCAGAGCGACATCCTCGCGACATCGGGCGTGCACATCGGCGGCACCGATTTCGACAAGCAGCTGAGTCTGCAGGGCGTGATGCCGCTGTTCGGTTATGGCAGCCGGATGAAAAGCGATGCGCCGATGCCCACCAGCACGCACCTCAACCTCGCCACCTGGCACACGATCAATGCGGTCTATGCACCGGCCTCGCTGCGTGCGCTGCAAAGCATGCGCTACGACATCGTCGACCCCACCGGGATCGACCGGCTGTTCAGCCTGATCGAGCAGCGCGCCGGGCACTGGTTGGCGATGCAGGTGGAGCAGGGCAAGATCGAGTTGACCGAGCAGGACCGCTATCTGATCGACTTCGCGCGGATCGAGGCAGGCCTGCAGGCGAGTCTGACCCGCGACGGATTCGAAACGGCCATCGATCCGCTGCTCGAACGAATCCGCAGTAATGTCAGCCAGTTGCTGGCCAGTGCCGGGCTGAAGCATGAGGACATCGATACGGTGTTCTTCACCGGTGGCTCCAGTGCGATCCCGGCACTGCGCCGGAGTGTCGCCAGGTTGCTGCCGAGGGCGCGTCACGTCGAAGGCAATCGCTTCGGCAGCATCGGCAGCGGCCTGGCCATTGAGGCGCGCAAGCGCTACGGTTGAGCCTGCCCGTCAGAGTCTGCTATAGCATGGCTGCGGGTCGCTCGGGAGTCGTCATGGGTTACAAGTTGCGTCCGCAAGACCCTGCCGCCGAGGTGCGCAAAGTCGCTCGGCAGGGCATCGAAAAAGCCATCGAGGCGTTAGGCGTTTCGTCCGCGGAACGCGCCGAAGGCGTCGCGGCTAAGGATTGACGGTCGTCCGGCACTGGTTGCCGGGCTCGGTGTCAGGCGGCCTGGCTGTTGATCTCGTGAATCTCCAGCATTTTTTCCAGCTCGGTGCGGATGAAGGCGTCCTCACAGCCCGGCAGGTATTCACGCAGCTTGCGGATCACCCAATGCTGGCCTCTGTCGACGAACGGCAGGCGCTCGTCCAGCGACACGATGGCCATGGCCTTGCCGTAGAACGCGCCGGTTTCACGGTTGGGCTCGATGCCCAAATGGTTGAGGCAGTTGAGCACCAGCCTGCAGCTGTCGACTTCACCCTGGCGGATCTGCTCCAGCAGTTTTCTCTGCGTCGGGTCATCGCATTGCTGCAGGCTTTCGCCGGCAACCTTGGCGCCGGCGCGTTCGGCGCTCAGTAGATCCTGGAGCAGTTTCGCTTCGCCTTCGGTCGTGTTGAGGGGGTTCTGGTCACTCATGGCAAGGTCTCCTTGGCAGCTGGGAGTGGCGCACGGCTGCGAGGCGCGTGCGCCAGGAACGGATGCGTCGGGTTACAACTTCTTCGCCGAAACGATCTTCACCGGCGTCAGCGGGACGTTCTGCATCATGCTGCGGTTGCCGGTCGGCACCTGGGCGATCTGGTCGACCACGTCCATGCCGCGCACCACCTTGCCGAACACCGCATAACCGAAATCGCGGCTGCCGTGGTCGAGGAAGTCATTGTCACGGTGGTTGATGAAGAACTGGCTAGTGGCAGAGTTGACGTTCTGCGTGCGAGCCATCGCCAGGGTGCCACGGACGTTGTGCAGACCGTTGTCGGCCTCGTTCTTGATCGGTTCGCCGGTCTTCTTCTGGCTCAGGCCTTCATTGAAGCCGCCGCCCTGAATCATGAAGCCGGGGATCACTCGGTGGAAGACGGTGCCGTCATAGAAACCGCTTTCCACGTATTCGAGAAAGTTCTTCACGCTGACCGGGGCCTTTTCAGCCTCCAGCTCGATTTCGATTTCGCCCATGCTGGTGTTCAGCAATACGTGCGGATTGTCCGCTGCCAGGAGATTTCCGGCGAGCAACAATGAACAGGCGGCGAGTACGAGTCGTTTCATGGTGTAGTCCTGTTGAGGGTGGAAGCCGGGGCCAGTCCGCCATTGGCAGACTGCGGTTGCGCATCGTACGTCTTGATCAGGTCGATGAGAATCTGCGTTGCCGGACCGAGCGGCTTGTTCGGGTTGGTGTAGAGATAGAACAACGGGCGGCGAATGCTCCCTTGGACCAATGGCAACGGCTTGAGCACACCTTCAGCCAGTTCGCGCCCGATCATGTGCCGCGGCAGCCAGGCGAAGCCGAGCCCACTGCTGACGAAACCCACCGAGGTGGCCAGGCTGCCCACGGTCCAGCGCTGCTCGGCGCCCAGCCAGCCGCTGTCACGCGGCTGCCGCTGGCCGGAGTCGCGCACCACCACCTGCATCTGGCTCTGCAGATCCTGCACGCTGAGCTTGCGCTGCAACTGGTGCAGCGGATGGTCGGTGTGGGCCACGGCGATGAACTCGACGGTGCCCAACTCTGCGCCGAGGTAACCGGTGATATCCAGGGCGCTGATGGCGAGATCGGCGGTGTCGTCCTTGAGCACGTCCTCGACGCCGGAAAGCACCTCTTCGCGCAACCGCACCCGGCAGCCACGACTCTTGGGCATGAACGCGGTCAGGGCACGGATCAGCTTGGTATTGGGGTAGGCGGCGTCCACCACCAGACGCACTTCGGCTTCCCACCCCTGCTCCATGTGATGGGCCAGTTCTTCGAGCTGCCCGGCCTGGCTCACCAATTGCCGGGAACGGCGCAACAGAACCTCGCCGGCGTCGGTCAGCACGGCTTTGCGACCATCGATACGCAGCAACGGAACACCCAGCTGCTCCTGCATGCGCGCTACGGTGTAACTGACCGATGATTGCGAGCGATGCAGCATTTCGGCGGCCTGGGCGAAGCCGCCGTGGTCGATCACCGCTTGCAGGGTTCGCCATTGATCGAGGGTCACGCGTGGCACTTTCATTCTTTGTTTTCCTGTCGCGTCTGTCTGGTACGCTGGCACGCCTTCACAAGGAGCCCGCACAAAAAAATGAAAAGAATCTGCTTCGCCGCGCTCGCTTCGCTCTCCATCATCCCACTGACCGCCCTGGCCGTCAGCTATCCGGTAGAAGTGGAGCAAGCGCTCAACGGTACCGACGTGCTGGCCACCACCGAAACCATCGACCGCGACATGGCCGGCCTGGTGTTGCAGAACTTCGGCGAACGTCCGGTTGAGTGTACCGCTGTGTTCCGCAACGGACCGGAAGCCCCGCGTACCCGGCGCACCGTCCTGGAGGCCGGCGAGCGCAAGCCGCTGACCGCCAAGTTCAAGCGCGACGTGATCCGCCTGCGTATCAAGCTGACCTGCGCGCCGCAATGACATCGGCATGATGCCCGCCTTGCGCCGAGTGGGTCGGTGAAGCCAATGCTCCGTTATCGATCGCCTTACCGTCCGGCTGTTCGGCCCGTTGCGCTGCATAAAGACGCCTCTGCACACGCTGGACGGGTTAATCTATGCGATGTTTTTCGACCTTGAGGTATCACCCTTGTTTGACCAATTCGCCCTGCACGAACGCCTGCTCAAGGCGGTCGCCGAACTCAAATTCGTCGAGCCGACGCCAGTGCAGGTGGCGGCCATTCCACCGGCGCTCGAAGGGCGCGACCTGCGGGTAACGGCGCAAACCGGCAGCGGCAAGACGGCGGCGTTTGTGCTGCCGATGCTCAACCGGCTGATTGGCGATGCGGTGGTGCGCACCGATGTGCGCGCGCTGATCCTGCTGCCAACCCGCGAACTGGCCCAGCAGACCCTCAAGGAAGTCGAGCGCTTCTCGCAGTTCACCTTCATCAAGTCGGCAATGATCACCGGCGGTGAAGACTTCAAGGTCCAGGCGGCGATCCTGCGCAAGGTGCCGGATATCCTCATCGGCACACCGGGGCGGATGATCGAGCACCTCAATGCCGGCACGCTGATCCTCAAGGATGTCGAGCTGCTGATCCTCGACGAAGCCGATCGCATGCTCGATATGGGCTTCGCCGACGACGTGCAACGGCTGGTCGGCGAGTGCGCCAAGCGCCAGCAGACTCTGCTGTTTTCCGCCACCAGCGGCGGCGCGGCCTTGCGCGAGATGTCCGCCGCGGTGTTGCGCGATCCGCTGCATCTGCAGCTCAACCGCGTCAGCGAGCTAAACGAGGGCACCCGGCAGCAAATCATCACTGCCGAGAGCACCGAGCATAAGGAAAAGCTGGTGCACTGGCTGCTGGCCAACGAGACCTACAAGAAAGCCGTGATCTTCACCAATACCCGCGTGCAGGCCGACCGCCTGTATGGCCGGCTGGTTGCCGAGGGCGTGAAGGCGTTCGTGCTGCACGGCGACAAGGACCAGAAGGATCGCAAGCTGGCCATCGACCGGGTCAAGGAAGGTGGCGTCAAGGTGCTGGTGGCCACCGACGTGGCGGCCCGCGGGCTGGATATCGAGGGCCTGGACCTGGTGATCAACTTCGACATGCCACGCTCGGGTGACGAGTACGTGCATCGGATCGGGCGGACTGGGCGCGCCGGCGCCGAAGGCCTGGCGATCTCGCTGATCTGCCATAACGACTGGAACCTGATGTCGAGCATCGAGCGCTACCTCAAGCAACGGTTTGAGCGCCGAGTCGTCAAGGGCTTGAAGGGCAGCTACATGGGCCCGAAGAACCTCAAGGCTTCAGGCAAGGCGGCTGGCACCAAGAAGAAAAAGGACGACAAGAAGAAGGCTGCCGACAAGAAGGCCAAACCGGCTGGTAAGCCGACCGCCAAGCGGCCG
>DPSI01000015.1:4391-4995 GCA_003527165.1 Pseudomonas sp. | reverse complement strand
GCCCGACGCCCCAGACCGGCTCCTTCAACGCCGCGAGCTGTTCAAGAAGTTCCTGCACGAGATTCTGCCAGTTGTCGTCCACTGGAAAACGGGGATCATGCCCGTGCTGATCGAGGTGGGTGACGACATATTCTGGCGTCAATGCGTCGAACAGCTTGCGATAGGTACCGGAGGGAAAACCGTTGGCGTGGGCGAAGAAGATGCGTTGCGTCATGGGTTCGATGCGACAGGAGAAAGGCAACCATTGTCTGGTCCCCTTCCCCTTACGGCAATCGGCCTGAGCGGCAGAACCAAAGGCAGTCCTGCCAAACAAGGCGCCTACGACGCCTGTATACGCCGCGGGCTGTCCTCACCCAGGGGCATGACCGCCACGGTCAGACGGGAAATGCAGCTGAGCTTGCCGTCATCGCCGCTCAAGCGAATGTCCCAGACGTGGCTGGAGCGCCCCAGATGAACCGGTCGGCAGACGGCGGTAACGCGACCGCTGCGCAGCGCGCGAATATGGTTGGCGTTCACTTCGAGGCCGACACAATAAAACCGTTTCGGGTCGATGCATTGGTAGCTGGCCGTAGACCCCACGGTTTCGGCGAGGACCACCGAAGCG
>DPSI01000015.1:0-4237 GCA_003527165.1 Pseudomonas sp. | reverse complement strand
ACCGAAGCGCCGCCATGCAGCAACCCATAAGGCTGGTGGGTACGCGAATCGACCACCATGCTGGCGGTAAGGGAATCATCGTCGACCGCTTCGAAACGAATATCGAGTAGTTCGACAATGGTGTTCTGGCCATGTGCGTTGAGTTGTTCGAGAACCGGGGGACAATGCCAAATGCTCAAGTGCCGCTCTCCATGGTTATTATTCGAGGAATTTTATGGGTGAAGCTTCTTCGTGAACAGTTCACTGAGCTGGTCATGATGGCTCAGGTTAGCCGGGATGCCGCAGCCCGGCGAGGCGCATCAAACCCGCCGCCAGATATTCGCCCTCCAGCTCGGCCAGACTGGCAGTCGCCATGGGGAGCGGCGCATCGCGATGACCGCTGATCAGCCAACCGCCCAACGCCCCGACGAAGGGCTGGTGGGTCACGAGCAGTAGATCCTGCTCGGCATGACGGTCGAGATAGCGCATCGCATCGGTGGGGTCGGACTCAGGCGTCAACCATGGCACAGTCTCTACCGGCCCGGTGAAATCAAGCGCCTGCCGGACGATCTCGGCGGTCTGCTGGGCCCGCTGGTACGGGCTGACCAGGATGATCTGCAGGGGTTGCCCCTGCAGATGGACGGCGGCGCTCTCCACTTCGAGTCGCCCGGCCGCGGTCAGGTTGCGCTCCGCATCGGTCCGAGCCCTGGGCTCGGCCTCGCCGTGACGCAGCAGCCACACCTTCACGGCTGTGGCTCTTGCGCCGACGGTGCCGGTGTGACGGGCGGAGCCGTTTCCACATCAGCCGGACGCGGCTTGGGCCAGTCGGACATCGGCCAGGGTTTGCGATCCGTGTTGAAGGTGCCGAACCGGCCTATTTGCGCCACGTACTGGCTCAGGCTGTCACCCAGTCCCTGCAGACTCTCGTTGGCCTTGCCCTTCACCGCACTCAGGACCAGCTGCGCGACCACGACAACCAACAGCACCAGTTCGGCCACTTGCCAGACAAAAAAGAAGACCAGCATCCAGATTGCGCGTAGAACCAGCGATTCGCGATCCGTGCTCCGTTGTGATGTGCTCATCGATATCTCCGCTATTGGTTCTCAGAAGCCGTCGGTGGAGAGGAAATCCACGTCGGTCTTCGGTTCGCCGCGCATCAGCAGCGCGATTACCTGTTCCAGCGTACGCCCCTCGAACAGAATGGCATGTAGCCCAGCGACCAGTGGCATATAGACCTGTAGTTCCTCAGCCTTGGTCTTCAGCACCTTGATGGTATTGACGCCCTCAGCCACCTCTCCCAGACGGGATACGGCCTGATCCAGACTCAGACCTTCACCAAGCGCGTAGCCCACCTGAAAGTTGCGACTTTTCGAAGAGGTACAGGTAACGATCAGATCGCCGACACCCGCCAGCCCCAGGAAAGTCATGGGATTGGCGCCCAGCCTGACAGCGAACCGGGTCATCTCGGCGAGTGCACGCGTGATCAGCATGCTGCGTGTGTTCTCGCCCATGCCCAGAGCGGCGGCCATACCGGCCATGATCGCGTAGACGTTCTTCAGCGCGCCACCAAGCTCTACGCCGAAACGATCGGCACTGGCATAAACCCGGAAGGTTCGACCGTGCAGCGCATGCTGCACGCACTGACAGAGCGCCTGATCGTCGCTGGCCACCACGGTCGCGGTCAACGCATGTTCGGCCACCTCTCGCGCCAGGTTCGGGCCTGAGATCACACCGATTCGCGCCTGTGGTGCGATCTCCTGCAGAATCTGGCTCATCAGCATGAAGCTCTGCGCCTCGATGCCCTTGGTCGTGCTGACCAGCATCTTGCCCGAGAGCTGAGCGGCAAACGGTGACAGCGCCTGACGCAGCGCGCTGGAGGGCAGCGCCACGAAGATCAGCTCGCAGTCAGACAGCGTCTGCCCCAGCTCGGTGACCGGACTGACCTCGGGAAGCACCGTCACGCCTTTCAGATAGCGTGGGTTCTGGCGCTGGGTACGAATGCTCTCGGCCTGTGCGGGATCACGCATCCACAGCCGGACGCTGTGGCCGTTTTCGGCAAGCAGGTTTGCGATGGCGGTGCCGAAGCTACCGCCTCCAAGCACCGCTATGGGTTGCTGTTCAATCATGGGGTATCCGTTTTAAGCCACCCAGTGGCAATGATCGGCATTATTACGTAGCGTTTCGTGCACAGCCAGTGCAAAGCCAGTCGCCAATGGAATCATAAAGTTACAGTTTCCAGCGACGCATCCAGTCGGGAAAAATCTCTTCCTCCGACCCAGCCCCATGGGCATCATCGCGATACATTCCCCTATGGTCTATAAGGGACAGGACGTCACATGGTCGTTGTCACAGGTCAGGAGTGTTAAAGTATCGGCCCGTTTCTACCATGGTCTTCTCGTAGTCGGTCGAAACGAGCGGGTATCCATGTCCTTGTGCTGTGACTTTCAGCGCAAGGTGACAGTCTATGACTAGTCTTTATGATCGGACTCTCATTTCGAGTCGGATAAAAGCAGCAAGCCCTCCATAAAGGGACCATTGAGGAATACGCATGACCAAACAACAGGCCTTTACTCGGGAAGATCTGCTCCGCTGCAGCCGCGGCGAGCTTTTCGGGCCCGGTAATGCGCAACTGCCCGCGCCGAACATGCTGATGGTCGATCGCATCGTTCATATCAGCGAAGTGGGCGGCAAGTACGGCAAGGGCGAATTGGTCGCCGAGCTGGATATCAACCCTGATCTCTGGTTCTTTGCCTGCCATTTCGAAGGCGACCCGGTCATGCCCGGCTGCCTGGGCCTTGACGCCATGTGGCAGCTGGTCGGCTTCTATCTCGGCTGGCAAGGCAACCCGGGCCGTGGTCGTGCGCTGGGTTCTGGCGAAGTGAAATTCTTCGGCCAGGTTCTGCCGACCGCCAAGAAGGTCACCTATAACATCCATATCAAACGCACCATCAATCGCTCCCTGGTTCTCGGCATCGCCGACGGCACCGTCAGCGTGGATGGTCGCGAGATTTACAGTGCCGAAGGTTTGCGTGTCGGCCTGTTTACATCTACCGATAGCTTTTGAAGGACTTCCGCATGCGTCGCGTCGTGATCACCGGCCTGGGTATCGTTTCCTGCCTGGGCAAGGACAAAGACACCGTTTCCGCCAACCTGCGCGCCAGTCGCCCTGGCATTCGCTTCAACCAGGCCTATGCGGACATGGGTCTGCGCAGCCAGGTTTCGGGCTCAGTCAACCTGAACCTTGAAGAGCTGATCGATCGCAAGGTCCTGCGTTTCATGGGCGATGCGGCGGCTTATGCCTACCTGGCCATGCAGCAGGCACTGGATGATTCCGGGCTCAGCGCCGAAGAAATCTCCAACCCGCGCATCGGCCTGATCGCCGGCTCCGGCGGCGCCTCGACCATCAACCAGATGGAAGCCATCGACATCCTGCGCGAAAAGGGTGTCAAGCGTATTGGCCCTTACCGGGTACCGCGCACCATGAGCAGCACGGTTTCTGCCTGCCTGGCCACCCCGTTCCGCATCAAGGGCATCAATTACTCCATCGCCTCGGCCTGCGCCACCAGCGCGCATTGCATCGGCCATGCGATAGAACAGATTCAGATGGGCAAGCAGGACGTCGTTTTTGCTGGTGGCGGCGAAGAGGAACACTGGAGCCAGAGCTGCCTGTTCGACGCCATGGGCGCCCTTTCCAGCCAGTACAACGAAACGCCGGAGAAAGCCTCGCGCGCTTACGACTCCAAGCGTGACGGCTTCGTCATCGCTGGCGGTGGTGGCATGGTCGTGGTCGAAGAACTGGAGCACGCGCTCAAGCGAGATCGGAAGATCTACGCCGAGATTGTTGGTTACGGCGCAACTTCCGATGGCTACGACATGGTGGCTCCGAGCGGTGAAGGCGCGCTGCGCTGTATGCAGCAGGCGATGGCGACGGTCGATGGCGACATTGACTACCTCAACACACACGGCACTTCCACGCCTGTAGGCGACGTCGCTGAGAGCAAGGCCGTACGCAACATGTTCGGCGACAAGATCCCGGCCATCAGCTCGACCAAGAGCCTGTCCGGCCACTCGCTGGGCGCCGCAGGTGTTCACGAAGCGATCTACTGCATGCTGATGATGCAGGGCAATTACATCGCCGGCTCGGCCAATATCGAAGAGCTGGATCCGGAAGTCGCTGACATGCCGATCGTTCGCGAAACCCGCGAAGACGCCAAGATCGACACCGTCATGAGCAACAGCTTCGGCTTCGGCGGCACCA
>DPSI01000092.1:484-4590 GCA_003527165.1 Pseudomonas sp. | reverse complement strand
CCGCTGGGTGGCGCGGCGTTCCGTATTTCCCTGGCGCTCGCCAACGAGGACGACAGTAATGCAAATGGATGAAACCGCCCCGCAGCGGGTGTTGATCGTGGAAGACGATGACAGCCTGCGCCAGCTGCTGGTCGAAGAGCTGGAAGACCGTGCGCTGCAGGTACAGGCCGTGGCGAGCGCGGAGGAGGCCGTAGCGCTGCTGGAAAGCTGGGAACCGGATCTGGTGGTCAGCGATCTGCGCCTGCCGGGCGCCGACGGCATGGCCCTGCTGCGACGGGTCAAGGCGATGCAGGCCGCGCCTGCGTTCCTGGTGATTACCGCGTTCGGCAGCATTCAGCAGGCAGTGGCGGCCTTGAAGGAAGGCGCCGACGAATTTCTCACCAAGCCGCTGGACCTCGAACACCTCGGCCTCGCCGTGTCGCGTGCGCTGGAGACTCGTCGGTTGCGCGACGAGGTGCGACGCTTTCAGCAGCTGCTGAGCGACGACCGGTTCCACGGCATGCTCGGGCGCAGTCGGGTGATGCGTGAATTGTTCGACCAGATCCGCCAACTGGCGCGGGCGGCCGGGCCGGTGCTGGTGATCGGCGAGAGCGGCACTGGCAAGGAGCTGGTCGCCCGCGCCGTGCATGCCGAAAGCGACCGGGCGCAGCGGCCATTCCTGGCCATCAACTGTGCCGGGTTGCCGGCCGAATTGCTGGAAAGCGAGTTTTTCGGCCATACCGCCGGCGCCTTCACCGGCGCCAATCGCGCGCACAAGGGACTGTTTCAGCAGGCCGACGGCGGCACCCTGTTTCTCGACGAGATCGGCGAAATGCCGCTGCCGCTTCAGGCCAAGCTGCTGCGTGTGCTGCAGGAGGGGACCATTCGTCCGGTGGGCGGCGAGCGCGAACTGAGCGTCGATGTGCGCATCATCGCCGCCAGCAACCGCCCGCTGGAAACCGCGGCCGGCCGCGAGTCGTTCCGCGAGGATCTATTCTTCCGCCTGGAGACCTTCATCCTGCAGGTGCCGCCGTTGCGCGATCGCGAGGAGGACCGCGAACTGCTCGCTGCCGGCTTCGTTGCGCATTTCGCCGCGCGTGACGGCCGTCCGGTGCGCGGGCTGTCGCGGGCGGCACTGGAGCAGCTGCGGCGCTATCCCTTCCCCGGCAACGTGCGTGAGCTGCAGAACGCCATGGAGCGTGCGGTGACCTTCTGCCATGGCCGCAGCATTGAGCTTGAGCATTTGCCGACGCGCATCGCCAGCTATCAGGAGACCACGCCCGAAGCCCGCGCCGACGAATTGCTCGGGCTGATGATCGACGGTCCTTTGCTGCCGACACTGGACGAGCTGGAAATGCGCTATATCCGCCACGTGCTTGAGCGGGTCGAGGGTAACAAGCGCCGTGCCGCCGCACTGCTCGGGATCGGCCGCCGCACCCTGTACCGCCGGCTGGGCGAGAAGGAGCGGGACGAGGCCTGAGTCCGCTCTGGCCCCGCCCTGGGTTGAGGGCTGGCCTCAGCTTTGCGCCGACATAGCGTGACCGTGCCGCGGCTCGAGGCGCAGTTCGGTTTGCGAGCGATTGCGGGTCGCCACCCACTCCGCCAGTGCGGTTGCCGAGCGCGGCGGCGAAATCAGGTAGCCCTGGAACAGATCGCAGCCGGCCTGTAGCAGCGCGGACTGCTTTTCCAGTGTGTCCACGCCCTCGGCATTGACTCGCTTGCCCTGTGCCTGGCAGAACGCGACGATCGCCGTCAGGCTCTCCTGCATTTCGGCGCGGGTCAGGCGCTCGATGATGGCCATGTCCAGTTTGATGGTGTCAGCCGGGTATTCGAGCAGCTGCTGGATCGAGGTGTAGCCGACGCCGAAGTCATCGATGGCCACGCGGAAACCGGCCATGCGAATCGCGCGGACTACCTCCATGGTGTTGCTGTTCAGCTCGGCGGCGTAGGTTTCGGTGAGCTCGATCTCGATGCGGCTGGTGCAGATGCCGTAATGCGAGGCGCGTTCGATCAGGTAGTTGCAGAGGCGGTCATCGGTCAGCTGTGCCGAGGACACGTTGATCGCCAGGATCACACCCTCGCCGAACAGCCTGACCAGCTCTGGATAACCGGCCAGCGCGTGGTCGATCACCCAGCTGTCGATCTTCGGGAACAGGCCGGCGTGCTCGGCGATGGGAATGAATTCGCCCGGCGATACCGTGCCCAGCAGCGGCGAATGCCAGCGCAGCAGCGCTTCGCAACTGACCACGGCCCCTGCGCGATCCACCGCTGGCATGTAAACCAGGCGGAACTGTTCGTCACCATCGAGCAGGCGCAACTGCTCCTCAATTCGGTGGATGCGCTGGTTGCGTTGTTCCAGCTCTGCCGAGAACGCCACCGCCATCTTCTTTCCCTCGGCTTTGGCTTGGTACATCGCCGTGTCGGCACGGGTCAGCAGCTGGGTGATGGAATCGGCATCGGTGGGGTAACGGGCGGTGCCGATGCTGACGCTGACTGGGTAGAGGCGATCTTCCAGAGAGAAGCCGCCGCGGCACAGATCAAGCACAGCGTCGGTGAGCGCCGACAAGGTGTCGCTGCCGACGTCGGCCATCAGCAATACGGCGAACTCGTCGCCGGACAGTCGGGCAAAGGCTGTCTCGGTGTCCGGGTGGGCCCGTTGGTGCTGCTCGAGCACGCCTTGTACGCGCTTGGCGAAGATCCGCAGCAGCGCATCGCCGGCATCGTGGCCGTGCTGGTCGTTGACCTGCTTGAAGTTGTCCAGGTCGAGAAACAGCAATGCCAGTTGCCGGCCACTTTTTTCGCAGTGGTCGTACATGGCGCTGGCCAACACGCCGAAGTGGGCGCGGTTGCTGATGTGGGTCAGGCTGTCGGTCCAGGAGATTTCCTGGATACGTTGCAAGGCGGCGGTGTTGCGCTCGTGGAGCGTCTTCATGTTCAGGGTCAAGCGACCGAGCTCGCCGCCATCGCTGGGCTCGTCCAGGGCGTCGCGCTTGCACAGCAGCAAATCGGTGAGTTGGCTATCGAGCTGGCTGATGGGGTCGGTGACGTAGCGGCGGATCAGCTGCAATAGCAGGACGATGGTAATCAGGCAGACCAGCGGCCCGCCTATGAGAAAGGCAAGGCTCAGCGTCCGCAGGCGATCGGCGATGTAGCCGGGCGTCGGTGTCAGCCTTGCATGCAGCGAGTTCGACAGATCGATCTCAGCCGACAGGCCCGGCCCGACCGGCGCCAATGTCGGGGCGATTTCCACTGCCGCGCCGTATTCCTGCTCAAGGCTTCGTTTCAGTGCCAGGAAGCGCTCAGGCCGTACCGCCAGCTGCAGGGCGAAGGCTTCCGCGCGCTGGCTGGGTAGCGGGCGGCTGCCGGAGGCCGAAAGCAGGAAGTCGGTATGGAGCAGCAGCGGCCCGTCATCGGCATTGGCCAGGTAGTTCATCTCAGCCGTACCGGCCGCCTGCCGGGCGTCCCGAATGACCTGCTGCTGCTGGGGGCTCATGGTGCTGAATGGCGACAGGCTGCTTTCGAAGTAGTAGGCCACCGCGCCGTCGGGCTGGACGATGGCGAAGGATACGAACGACAGCTGGCTGATGGACAACGAGCGAATGCTCTGCTGGATGCGCAGGCTGAGTATCTCGTTTCGGTAGGCGGCGTTCGATTCGCGCATAAACGCCAGCAGCGCCTCACTGTCGATGATGGAGTACAGCACGCTGCGGCTGAACGCCTTGTAGTCCAGGTAGGCAGACTTAAGCGCGGACAGCTGTTGTGCCAGGCGTGCCTGTTCGAGGCCCAGCAGCGAAGCCCGTTGGGTCAGGTAGGCGGTGGTCGCGGCCAGCAGCTGGATGATCAGAATGACCGGAAAGATCACCAGCAGCGCGCGTTTACCGAGCGTCATGGGCGTTGATCAGCGCGCTGATGATGCGCCGCCGCGTCTGGGTCGCGTGCAGGGGGCGCGGCTCGTAGACATGGCTGCGCGCCAGTACCTCGTCGGGCGGGTAGATGCTCGGGTCCTGGCGGATCGCGTCAGGCAATAGCGCTCGGGCAGCGGCATTGGGCGTCGCGACGCGCAATTGGTTGGCGTTCAAGGCGGCGATCTCGGGAGTATTGATGAAGTTCAGAAAACGGTAGGCCAG
>DPSI01000092.1:0-280 GCA_003527165.1 Pseudomonas sp. | reverse complement strand
CCTTCGGCACTACGTAGTGCCAGGGCTCGCCCTCGATGCCTTCGATTTCGTTGAGCACCTGCTGATCGCCGCTATAGGCCAGCGCCATGTCGGCCTGGTCGAGGTGGCGCTGGCGTCTCAGGGAGGTGATCGCGTACTCATAGGTGAGTACGGCGCTCGACTGCGCCTGAAGCAGCTCGAAGGCGGCCCTGAGCTGGTCGTTATCGGAGGTGTTGATCGAGTGCTGCTGGTAGATCAGCGGCGCGGAAAGGATGTCTGCGTGATCCTCCATCATGATGAT
>DPSI01000540.1 GCA_003527165.1 Pseudomonas sp. | reverse complement strand
GTAGAACTCAACTTCAACCCGGTCGACGTTGTACTTGCCACGGTTGGCTGGAAGATCCGCGCCCCACCAGTTCTTCACTCGCTGGAAGCTTATCCGACGCCCCGGCTGGACGTCGCTGATGCGGTAGGGGCCGCTGCCGAGCGGTGGCTCGAACGTCGTGGCGCGAAAATCGCGGTCCTTCCAGTAATGTTGCGGCAGCACCGGTAGTTCGCCGAGCCGCATGATCAGCAACGGCTGGTTGGGCTTGTCGAAGACGAAGCGAATCCGATGGCGATTGAGTATGTCGACGCGCTCGATGCCCTGAAGATCGGTGCGATAGCGGGGGTGGCCATCCTTGATCAGCAATCGATAGGAGAAGGCTACGTCGTAGGCGGTGATCGGCTGGCCATCATGAAAGCGTGCCGAATCGCGCAGATTAAAAACAACCCAGCTATGATTTTCGCTGTACTCGATGGTTTCAGCGATAAGCCCATACACCGAGGCCGGTTCGTCGCCGGACGGATCGTAAACGCCAGTGCCCACCATCAACGGCTCGTTCAGCTCGCTGATACCGTACTGGAAGAAACCCGGCGTTGCGGTGGGGCTCGTCCCTTTGAAGGTGTAGGGGTTGAGCGTGTCGAACGTGCCGGATGCCATCAGTTGCACGCGACCACCCTTTGGCGCGTCGGGATTCACCCAATCGAAATGGGTAAAGCCTTCTGCATATTTGAGAGTGCCAAACTGCGCGTAACCGTGGCTTTCGCTGATGGTCGCGAACGACGGAAAGCTCAATCCCAGGCAGCTAAGTAACAATAGGATGGGTCGCATCAAACGGTGAATCCGATCCATGGCGCTTTCGGTCTTTTCGGCCGGGTACAGTAACAGCTTGTATCCGCTGGAAAAAGGCCAGCTATCTGGGCAAACTGCCTTTCCTTTCAGCCGCCCAATCGCTGGGTGAGGACGCAGATTTTGAGTGAAACCAGCTATGGTCTGCAGTCATGGATAGACCGCCTGAACCAGTCAGAGTTACCTGCGTTGGCGGCGGTCGCTCAGGACTTGCAGCGCCTCACGCAGCAGGAGCATGCGTCGGTCCAACAGCTTGCGGATGTGCTGCTGCGCGACGCCGCCCTGACCTCCAAGGTGCTTCGCGTCGGCAATAGCAGTTATTACAACCCGTCGCAGGAAACCATCAAGACCATCTCTCGAGCCATCGTCATGATTGGCTTCGAGAATATTCGGTTGATCAGCCTTTCGGTCAGCCTGATCGATAGCCTTCTGGATCGTGCGCCTCGCCAGCAATTACAGGAATTGCTAGCACGGTCTTTCCACGCTGCCGTGCAGGCGCGCAACATTGCGGGTTACGTACTGACAAAGCACGAGGAGGAGGTTTTCATTGCGGCGCTGCTCCACGAAGTCGGCGAGCTTGCCTTCTGGGGTTGCGGTGGTGAGCAGGCCGACGAGCTCGGCGAGGCCTTGGCCGCGAGCGACACGGACCATGATCAGGCCGTCGAGCGACTGCTTGGCACC
The DNA here is from genome assembly GCA_003527165.1 of Pseudomonas sp. Classification (GTDB taxonomy): domain Bacteria; phylum Pseudomonadota; class Gammaproteobacteria; order Pseudomonadales; family Pseudomonadaceae; genus Stutzerimonas. The sequence goes on along the minus strand of DPSI01000540.1, from coordinate 1,179 downwards.
AGTTTTCGCCAGCTGAACCTGGGCCTTATCAAAAGCTGGAATATCGGTGAGCTGGCGAGTTTCGCTCATAGTTCGGCCAATCTTCGTGACTCCGCGGTCCACTCGGTCAGCCTGGGTGTTCGCATTGGTGCGGCTGCCTTGAATGGGTGGGGTTGTCCGGAGATGGAGAGCCTGGTCAAGGAGCTGGCGGAATTCAGCGGTATATCCGAAGCGGACGCGATGCAGCAGATCCTCGCCAGCGCGGATGAAGCGGTCAACGTGGCGACGACGTTCGGCGCTAGCCGACTGGGCAAACTGATTCCGTCAACCGACCCTGAGCAAGTGCAGTTGCAGCGTGCGCAGCGTGCGGCGAGTCACTTGCAGCCGAATTTGCTGCTGATGCAGCAGGCCATGCAGGACCTTGGCATCATGGCGGCGAGTCGGGGCGACGTCGGGCTGATTCTCGATGCGCTGCTCAAGGGCTTGCATGAGGGCGCGGGGCTGGAGCGCATACTGCTGACGGTTCTCGCTGATCAGCAAACGACGTTCCGCGCCAAATGCGTCGCGGGGGAGCACACTCAGCCCTGGCTTGAGGGCTTCGTCTTGCCTGTTGATTCATCTGGGCAGGCGGATATCTTCAGCTACGTGCTTCGTCAACGTCAGCCGCTATGGATGGGCGTGCCGGCAAGCTACAAGCTTGATGAGCTAGTGAACTTGCCGCTTCGTCAACAGCTGGGCAAGGGGATGTTCTTTATTGCACCGTTGATGGCGGGCACGCGCGAGATCGGTGTGCTCTACGCAGACAACCGCATGTCCGGCCGAGCGCTGAAGCACGAACAGTTCGTCGCTTTCCAGCGATTCACGCAACTGGCCGGGCGCTGTCTCGACGCGCTGGGCCGGCGCAGTTGAGCAGAGCTCTCTGCCGGCTCTGACTTAATGAGGGATGTACAGTGTGAGGGTCTGGCCCGGCTTGAGCATCACGCTGTCTCTAGGGTTCCAGGTCTTCAGATTGTTGATTTGAACGTTGAACCGCTTGGCGATCTCGTAAAGCGAGTCACCTTTCTTGACCTTGTAATAGGTCGGTGCGGGTTTGGCCCGCTGGTTGTCGCCAGCAGCCTGTAGAAACAGTGCCTGACCTACCTTGATATTGCTGCCTGACAGGTTGTTCCAGCGCTGCAGATCATGGACCGAAACCTTCTG
>DPSI01000535.1 GCA_003527165.1 Pseudomonas sp. | reverse complement strand
TTCAGCCTGCCCTAGAGCGCCTAAATCGCCCTGTTCGCGCGCACTGGAGACAGCGTTGCGGGCATTAACGACCTGTTCCAGGGTGTTGCGTTCGTGCTGCATGTACTGCTTGCAGGTCTCGACCAGCTTTGGCAGTTCCTCGTGGCGCTGGTGCAGCAGCACGTCGATATTCGACCAGGCCTTGCTGACGCCGTGCTTGAGACGCACCAGACCGTTATAGAGAACCACCGCATAGGCAGCGATCAGAAACAGCACAACCAGTGCAACCACAGCGCTCGGGCTCATCGGACTCTCCAGAAACCAGCTATCGGGATGGCATTCTAGCGGCACTGCCTAAGGCGAAGCGCGACCTGCTGCACGCAATTTCTTTGCACAAAATGAAAATCTTTCGCATTATGCCTTGCATCGGATCGTCGCATCCTTTTCATCGACATCCGCCAAATACCACCCGCAAGCAAAGGAACCCGCCATGCCACGCACTCCCGTCTGGGCCACCGCCAGCCTGTTGGCTGTCGCCATATCACTCGCTGGTTGCGGCGAAGACAAAGCGCCAGCCGAACAGGCCGCCGCCCCGCAAGCCACTACCCAGAGCGAGCCGGCAGCGAGCGCGCCAGCGACAGAGACCGTGAACGACGAGGCCGCGCAGGCAGTGGTGAAGCATTATGCGGACATCGCGCATGCCGTCTTCAGCGATGCGCAGAACACCGCAGTGAAACTCCAGGAAGCCGTCGACGCCCTGCTCGCCGATCCGACCGAGGAAACCCTGCAGGCCGCCAAGGACGCCTGGCTGGCCGCCCGCGTGCCCTACATGCAGAGCGAAGTGTTCCGCTTCGGTAATCCAGTGGTAGACGATTGGGAAGGTCAGCTCAACGCCTGGCCGCTGGACGAAGGCATGATCGACTACGTCAAGGGTGACTATCAACACGCCCTTGGCAACCCTGGCGCCACCGCCAACATCATCGCCAATAAGGAGCTGCAGATTGGCGAAGGCAAAATCGACGTCAGCGAAATCACCGGCGAGAAGCTTGCCAGCCTGAACGAACTGGCCGGTTCCGAAGCCAACGTCGCTACCGGCTACCACGCCATCGAATTCCTTCTCTGGGGCCAGGACCTGAACGGTACCGATGCCGGTGCGGGCGAACGTCCGGTCAGCGACTTCATTGAGGGTGAGGGCTGCACCGGTGGCAACTGCGATCGCCGCCGTGCCTACTTAAAAGCCGCCACCCAATTGCTGGTCAGTGATCTGGAGGAAATGGTCGGCGAGTGGGCACCCGGCGTCTCCGACAACTACCGCGCCAGCCTGGAAAGCGAGTCTGCTGAAAATGGTCTGCGCAAGATGTTCTTCGGCATGGGTAGCCTGTCGCTCGGCGAGCTGGCCGGCGAACGCATGAAGGTCGCTCTGGAAGCCAACTCGCCCGAGGACGAGCACGATTGCTTCAGCGACAACACACACAACTCACACTACTACAATGCCAGGGGCATCCGTAACGTCTACCTTGGAGAGTACAAGCGCGTGGATGGCAGCACACTCAGGGGCCCGAGCTTGGCATCGCTGGTGGACGGTACCGACCCGCAAGTCAGCACTACCCTCAAAACTGATCTGGAAACCACCGAGGCCAAGCTGCAAGTGCTGGTCGCCAGCGCCGAGGAAGGCGAAGCCTTCGACCAGCTGATCGGCCCCGACAACAGCGAAGGTCAGGAGAAGGTACGCGCCGCGATCTCTGCCCTGGTGCAGCAGACCGCTTCCATCGAGAAAGCCGCCGCCGCGCTGGGCATCAGCGATCTGAACCCGGACACGGCTGATCACCAGTTCTGACCCGGCGTATGTGACGGAGGGCGGCGCGATGCCGCCCTCCGTTTTTCGCCTGCGATTAACTGCGCCCAGCGTTCGTTCGGCTAGGCGAGGCAATCTGCAAATGCAAATTGCTCTTATTCAAGTTCCATTAGCCTGCTAAGATTGCTGCCCTGTCACGACCCCTGGTATCACCGATGCACCCGCTTTTCCGTTCTGCTACCGCCTTGCTGCTGGCCTTTGGCCTGGTCGGCTGCGGAGAGCAGACGCCGCGTTTCACGCAGGCCGAGCCAGGCGAGGCGCTTTCCGCTGGTGAAGCCACCGTGATGAAATTCGACCAGAACGCCTTTTCATTGCCCTCTGCCAACCTGACTCCGCTCCGGCGCCTGGACTTCAGCGTCGGCAACAGCTTTTTCCGCAACCCCTGGGTAATTGCGCCCTCTTCCACCACGGCTCGCGACGGGCTCGGCCCGCTGATCAACACCAACGCCTGCCAGAACTGTCATATCAAGGATGGACGCGGCCGCCCGGCAGAAGCCGAACGTGGCAATGCCGTGTCGATGCTGGTGCGGCTATCCATTCCTGCCGGCGCGGAGCACGCCGAAGTCGTCAGTCAGCGAGGCATCGCGCCGGAACCCACCTACGGCGGACAGCTGCAGGACATGGCGATCCCGGGCGTGGCGCCCGAAGGTAAGGTCCGATTGAGCTACGACACCCGGTCCGAGCGCTTCGCCGATGGCTTCGAAGTCGAGTTGCGAACCCCACAGTTGGAGGTCACCGAGCTGGGCTACGGCCCGATGCATCCGCAGACCCAGTTCTCCGTCCGCGTGGCGCCGGCCATGATCGGGCTCGGATTGCTGGAAGCTATTCCCGAATCCGCTCTACTGGCCAACGCCGATCCGGACGATCGCGATGGCAACGGTATTTCCGGGCGCCCCAACCGTGTCTTCGATCAGAGCACAGGCGAGACGGCGATCGGCCGCTTCGGCTGGAAGGCCGGGCAACCGAATCTGAACCAGCAGAACGCCGATGCCTTCTTCAACGACATGGGCCTTACCACCAGTCTTTTTACTGGTAGCAGCTGCACCGAACGACAACCGGATTGCCGGGCGATGCCCGATGGCGGCGACCTTGAAGTCAGCGATAACATTCTTGGCTTGGTGCTGTTCTATACCCGCAACCTCGGCGTACCGGCGCGGCGCAACGTCGACGATCCGCAGGTCCTTGCAGGCAAGACGTTGTTCCACCGCGCCGGCTGCCAGAATTGCCATGTGCCGACATTCACCACGGGTGAGGCCGCCGAGCCGGAACAGGCCCATCAGGTCATCCGCCCTTACACCGATCTGCTGTTGCATGACATGGGTGAAGGACTTGCCGATCACCGACCCGAGTTCGAAGCCAGCGGCAGCGAGTGGCGTACGCCGCCGCTGTGGGGCATCGGCATGACCGAAACGGTCAGCGGGCATACCCAGTTCCTGCATGACGGACGTGCCCGCAACCTGCTCGAAGCCATACTCTGGCACGGGGGCGAAGCCGAACAGGCCAAGCAGTCCGTGCTCGGCTTCGACAGTAACGAACGCAGCGCCCTGCTGGCTTTTCTCGAATCACTCTAGCGCCGGACCGCCGAAACTGTCCGGCCTGCCAAGGAGCAACATGTACCCCTACCGTTATCTTTCAGCGTTTACCGCCACCGCGCTGGGCCTGCTGCTCAGTGCCTGCGCGCCATCCGATCCGTTTGCCGAGACCAGTAAGACCTTGGCTGATGAAGTGCTGCTTCCGAGCTATACCCAGTGGGCCGAAGCCAACCGACGCATGGCCGCCAGCAGCATCGCCTTCTGCGCCGGCAACGAAGAACTGGACAGCGCGCGCGAAACCTTCCTGCAGGCGCAGTTCGCCTGGGCAGGACTGCAGCCGTTGCTGATCGGCCCGATGGGCGAAGGCAACCGGGCCTGGCAAGTGCAATTCTGGCCCGACAAGAAGAACCTGGTTGGGCGCCAGGTCACCACGCTGTTGAAAAATAAACCCGAGCTGACCCAGGCCGACCTTGAAAACGGCAGCGTCGTTCTCCAGGGCCTTTCGGCATACGAATATGTGCTCTACGACAAAGCGGTCGACCTCAGCGACAGCCAGACCAAGGCACGTTATTGCCGACTGTTGGAGGCGATTGGCGAGCACCAGCAGAAGCTCGCCGCTGAGATGCTGCAAGAATGGGAAGACGAAGATGGCATGGCCGCTCAGTTGAGCAGCTTTCCCAACGAGCGTTACGCAGAATCGCAGGAAGCGGTGGCCGACCTGTTACGCGTGCAGGTCACGGCTTTGGACGGTTTGAAGAAGAAACTGGGCGCTCCCCTGGGACGCCAGACCAAAGGCTTCCCACAACCCTTCCAGGCCGAGGCTTGGCGCAGCGATGCCACGCTCGGCAGCATCGATGCGGCGCTCGCCGGAGCTCAACAGTTATGGCAGGGCCACGATGACAACGGTCTCAAGCAGCTGGTCCCGGCGGAACAAGCCGACCTGACCAAGCGCATCGACGTCGCCTACGCCACAACCCGCAAGCAGCTTGCCGACATCATGTTGCCGTTTAGCGAGCTGATTGCCGACGAAGCCGGGCGCGCGCGGCTGAACGAGTTGTACCAGGAAATCGACGTCCTGCACCGTCTGCACCAGAACGAACTGGCCCGGGCACTGGGCGTGCAGATCGGCTTCAACGCCCACGACGGAGACTGATCATGAAACGCCGTGCCTTTATCGGTCTGGGCAGTGTTCTGGTTGCGGCTTCTGCCGTAGGCGGCTGGACACTTACCCGAGACACCGAGCAACCCTTGCTGCTCTCCGCACGCGACGATGCCGATGGCCGCCACTACGCGGTCGGCTATCGGCTCGATGGCACTCGCGTGTTTTCCACCCCGGTCAGCGAGCGCTGCCACGATGTCTATGCCCATCCGCACTTGCCCCTGGCAGTGTTCGTCGGGCGCCGGCCAAGCCGTGAGAGCTACCTGATCGATAGCCGCGACGGCACCTTGCTGCAAGTGCTGGCGTCCCCTCCGGACCGCCACTTCTATGGCCACGGTGTGTTCCATGCCAGTGGCGACTGGTTCTACACCACCGAGAACGATACCGCCGATGCAGGCCGCGGCGTACTCGGTATCTATCGCGTCGAAGAACGCCGCCTGGTTCGCACTGGCGAGCATTCGACCCACGGCATCGGCCCGCACCAGCTGCTGTGGATGCCCGATGGCGAGACGCTAGTGATCGCCAATGGCGGTATCCGTACCGAAGCCGACAG
>DPSI01000537.1 GCA_003527165.1 Pseudomonas sp. | reverse complement strand
CGGCTCCTATCTTCGCGCGGTCGTCATTCGCGAAATTAGGAGTTTAGATGAACCTGTTCCTCTCCATGGCCGCCTTTGCGCTGGCCTCTTCGATCTCACCCGGTCCGGTCAATATCGTGGCGCTGAGCGCTGGCGCCCAGTTCGGTCTGCGCGCGGCCATGCGCCACGTCAGCGGGGCCACGATCGGCTTTACCGGACTGTTGTTGCTGGTCGGTCTTGGGCTAAGCGAGGTGCTGGGGCGATGGCCCTGGCTGACCGATTCCATCCGCCTCGCTGGCGTCGCTTTCCTGCTGTACATGGCCTATCGGCTGGCGCGCGACGGCGGTCGGCTGAATACGAACAAACCGACCCTGCAACCGACAGTGCTCTACGGAGCCATGATGCAGTGGCTGAATCCGAAGGCCTGGCTGGCCTCGGTGGCCGGCATGGGATTATTCGCGGACGCCGGTGGTGCTCCGTCGGTGTGGCGCTTCGCGGCGGTGTATTTCGTGATCTGCTACGCCTCGCTGGCCTGCTGGGCCTACGCCGGGACCTTTCTACGGCACTACCTGAACGACGCCGCGCGGATGCGACTGTTCAACCGGTCAATGGCGGCGATGCTGGCTGGCTGCGCGGCTTATCTGTTGCTGTCCTAGCAGACCGTTCCCAGCGCCACATCGGCAGGTCGTCCTGCTAAATGTGGCGTGGGCCACGGTAGTGCCCAGGCGTTGCCGCCAGCAACTGTTTGAAGGCGCGCTGCAGATGCGCCTGATCCGCAAAGCCCGCGGCCAACGCCACCTCGGCGATGGGTAGGCCGCGACGCAATTCGGCGCGGGCGAATTGCACGCGACGGTTGTTCAGATAGGCATGCGGCGTCATTCCGTAGTGCTTTTTGAACGAGCGGATCAGACTGGATGGCGATACGCCAACCGTCGAGCAGATCTCTTCCAGCTTGAGGGAGCGCTGATAATTGTCGGCGATGAATTCGGCTGCACGCCTGAGCTTCGGATCGCTCACCGGGGCCGCGGCCTCGATCCCTAACCGCCAGTGCATGGCGCCGAAGAATTCCACCGCGGCGCTGTGTTTTTGCAGCTGATCCGCATGGTCGTCGGTCAACACCGCATGGAAGCGCCTGAAACCTGCCTGCAGCGACGGATCACGCGTCAGTATCGGTGCAAAATACCGAAACCCGCTGCGACCCAAGCCCAGTTCAGCCTGCAGATCGGCCAGCCAGCCAATATCGACGTAGAGCATGCGATACGCCCAGGGTTGCTTCTCGATCGGATTGCAGGCGTGAACATCTCCGGGGTTCATCAGCACCAGCGTCCCGGCATCGATACGGCATTGGCGACGGCCGTTGATATAGGTACTGGAGCCACTGTCGATCAGCCCAACGGAGAAGGTTTCGTGGCTGTGCCTGGCGTAACAGACACGGCGCCCGTCCGTGACCGTACGCGCCTCGATGAAAGGCAGCGCTGCGTCCCGCCAGAAGCTGGAACCCGTATCGGTGTGCCGTTGGGTGAAGTTTGGCTGATACTGGCGCATGGTCGGGTATGTTACGGCTGCCTTCGGGAAGCGTCAGCGTAGCGGAAAAGACGACGCATCACTGGCCGCCGCGCTGCGAGCGAGTCGTAGCGTTCAGGTGAGCCGGCACGAACGATCAATTCGCGAGGCATTGGAACTGGCCTGATTCCAGGCGCGTTTGTCGACATCGAAACGCTTGGGTCAAGTTGAAAAAGGCTGCGGAACAGGACGTCTGGCCGGTCGTAACCTGCCAGACGCCGACGATATCGAAGGCCATCGACCTAACCCTGCCCTGCTAATTGCTGGTGCCGCCGGTTGGCGGGTCACGCATCGCATCGGTCGGCGGGCTATTGCCGTCACTTACCGGTTCGTCAATCTGACTGTCGCCGCTCAGCGGGCCGGTATCGACGTCGCCGCTGGTACCGCTATTGGCAGGTGGAGTGGTCGGGGCCTGCGGTTGTTCAGTCGTAGCGGGTGGCGGATCGACCTCTTCGGGTTCGTCTGGGCCGCAACCCACCAGGAATAGACCGAGCACCGCGGGTGCAAGACAAGCAAGACGCATGGAACCTCCATGAGCGCGGACCGGTTCAGCCTGCGCTGTTTCAGGTTGAACATCAGGCACGCGGTTGACCGCTGGCACCAGGCAGAGTGCCGTCCAGCCCTCGCTCAGCCGGCGCCCGACCATCGGACCGGTAGGCCACGTCAGGGCTCCAGGGGCTGCAGAACAGCTCCGTCTGTTTTACTGTCCGAACCTCAATCGCTCATCACATTCGGGACCGCATGATTCTCCGCCTTCTTCAGCACCACGCTTCGACTGACGCCTCCCCCGCTGCCATGCCGGCCGCAGGGGTCATTCGCCGGTTCGCTGCCGTGACAGTCGGCGCCGCGCTGCTCACCCTGGCCGGCTGCGGCACTCAGCAACCGGAAGCCCCGGCACCTCGGCCGGACGAGGTGCGAGCGAAGATCGTCCGGCTGATCCCCACCAACATTCCGGATCGCCAAGGCTGGGCCACGGATATCTATGCGGCCTTCGACGCGCTGGATATCCCGCCGAATAACGAAAACATCTGCTCGGTTCTGGCCGTCACGGTGCAGGAGTCCACCTTCCAGGCGACCCCGCCGGTGCCCGGCCTGGCAAAGATCGCCCGGGAAGAGATCTATCGCCGCGCTTCCCGACTGCATGTCCCGCGCTTCGTTGTGAACGCTGCGCTGGATGTCCAGTCGCCCAACGGCAAGACCTACAGCCAGCGCCTCGCGGCGGTGCGTACCGAGGAGCAGCTGAGCGCGATCTTCGACGACTTCCTCGGCATCATGCCGCTCGGCAAGCAGCTGTTCGGCACACTCAACCCAGTCAAGACCGGCGGCCCGATGCAGGTCAGCATCGCCTTTGCCGAAGATCGCGCACGCGACTATCCCTACCGCCGCGAAGGTTCGATCCGCGACGAGGTCTTCACCCGTCGTGGCGGCATGTACTTCGGCATTGCCCACCTGCTCGACTATCCGGCCAGTTACACCGAACCGCTGTACCGTTTCGCCGATTTCAACGCCGGCTGGTATGCCAGCCGCAACGCGGCCTTTCAGAACGCCGTCAGCCGTGCCAGCGGTATCAAGCTGGCCCTCGATGGCGATCTGATCATTCACGGCAGCAGCAAAGCCGGGCAGACCGAGCGCGCGGTTCGCTCGCTGGCCGGCAAGCTGGACATGAGCGAAACGGGCATTCGCAACGCGCTGGAGCGCGGCGACACCCACGGCTTCGAGAAAACCCGTCTGTATGAACGTGTGTTCGAGCTGGCCGAAAAGCGCGCGGGCAAGCCGCTGCCGCGAGCGGTACTGCCCGGGATCCGCCTGGAAAGCCCGAAGATCACCCGCAACCTGACCACCGCCTGGTTCGCCAACCGCGTCAACGACCGACACCTGGCGTGCATGAAGCGCGCGGGCGACTAGGAATTGGCGGACTGAGCCAGCCTGCGCAGCAGCGGGCCGCTCAGCCGGTCAGACCCATGCCTGCCAGTACGAAGGCGCCGACGGCCACCACCAGACCCAGCATGATCGCCGCCCCGTCCCGCATGGTAATACCGAGGCCGAACAGGCAGATCGCCGAGAACGGCGCGGTGCTGGCGAAGGGCAGCAATTCCAGTGGCGGCACCGAGGTCGCCAGAATCACACAGAGCACCGCGATTCCCCGCAGAAAGCCGTTGCTGGTGGCCCAGGGCAACCGCCTGCGGCTGATCT
>DPSI01000448.1 GCA_003527165.1 Pseudomonas sp. | reverse complement strand
CTTCCTCAGGAATATCGATCCATACCCGATAGGTTTGCGGCTCCACTATGGATTGCCAACGGACATAGACACGCCTGGGAAGATCGGCACCAACAACGCCATGAATCCCCCCAGACTTACCTCTGGGCCAACCTCTTGCCAGCTCACGGTCATATCCGTAGTTACCTGTTCCGATTATTCCGCCGGTGCCATGATCAAACAGCTTGCCGTGGACATCTTCTACCCAGCTCGCCTCGACCCAACCCGTCATGTAAAGCGGCGCAAAAAACTCCAGGCTCCACCATGGATTTTTTGGGTCGCGCTCACCTGATAGCGGGTCCACCGACTGGCAACCGGCAAAAAAGAACAGCCCTACCAGAACAAAAACAACCTTAATCACAATTACGACCACTCGGCGAGGTGAGGATGAAGTTGACGCACGCCACCGGCATTGGGTGCATTAAAGTAAATCAAGCTAAGCCCACCGGATTTTTTCTTGCTGAACGGGTTATTCCAGTTTGCTGAAAAATGTACATACCTACGCTTTAGAACTACCTCTTCATTATCAGTGAGCATGTATTCTTCGCTAGTAAAGCGGTCGCATAACGACTTCAGCTCATCAGGAAGGGAATAAGTTTGCTCATCGGGAATATCGTCGAGCATTACGCCATTTCTTCTAGCCAATTCATGCATGACGCGAAGATAGGCACGCGATAGTCCATTACTGACCCGCCGTCTCAACTGCAGAGCCGCATATACCCGCTTTTGCCGAGGCGCCAGACGATCACGCGGATCGACAGGCAGTAATTGAGGCTCTGGGGTGATGATCTCCAATATGTCCGCAGGCCAACCCTCATTGATCATTCGCTGCCTGGCCTCGGCCGCATCCTGATAGATGGAGGTTGTCTTCACATCGACGCGTTGACCTACCACCAGCGCCTGCATCGGACTGACCAGCACTCGCTCTTCTGCGGCGACCAGGTAGCCGCCGCCGATGTCGGAATGCACCCCCGGGAGGATGATTTCTGGATGGTCCGGGCTGACCTCGCTCAGTGGAAAGTTGGCGCGTATCTCATCGCGTGCCACGAACTGAACCACGTTAGCGAAGTACTTGCGCGGCAGGTAGAGGTTCAACCTCGGCGTGGCGGCGCTTCTGACATTGCCCAGATTCGCCAGGCCGCCAACCGATGCGACAGTATCGAACAGGCCGATAAAACCCATATTGATATCGCGTCCGTAACGGTCGACGAAATCTGTACTAAAGGCGCGTACGTTGCCCTGCAAGACCGCACCGAGGGGTCCTTGCTGTCCTTTGACGACTTCATTGGCGAAATGCCTCGCGGCTGCGGCACCGCGACTGAAACCAAAGGCATCGAACGTCAGAGAAGAATTTTCACTGCCAGGATTGCCCTCCTTGGCGCGACCGACAGCCGCCCCAATCAGGGTGAATGCGCGTTGAACGCAACTTAGCACTCCGGTAGCGCCCCGCCCCATGGCATAGCCCAGCGCACTGTCCTGCTCACCGCTTTGCGTACCGATACCCTCAACATAGATTCTCAGCGAAACATGCTTTTGCGGGCCCGAACCTTCGGCGTCGGTCCGGTCGACATGGAGGCTCATCAGTTTCCGCACGTTGGTCGCGTCGTTTCCATAACTGCTATCCGGCTCGGCCATGTATGGCTTACAGGCGGAATCCAGATCCTCGGCGGCTATGGGGTGATGGGCGTCACAGGCCAGGCCGAGCGCGGCGTTGGTGGCGTTGTTGAGGGTGCCATCGAAGAACACGCCGATACGCAAGGCCAGCTTGATCTTTTCGAGCGGCTTGGCCGGTTGCCTGCTGTGGCGCTCGTATTCAGCCCAGCGCTCGGCATGGATTTCTACAGGCTGAACACCCTTCAGCTCGGCTTCGCGCTTGGCTCGGGGAATATTGGGTACGTAACCGCTCATGATTCCACCATCCTTGGTTGGAAGTCGTTGTCTATGCATAAACTCAGGCAGGCACTCACGTCATGCGCAGCACCAGGATGGCTAGTAAGGTCGAGCGCCGGGGTTGTTTCAAGCGCGCCGTTCACAATGCGTGCACCTGACGTCCTGGTTTTGTGCCCTAACCTGCAACGGACAGGTGGCCTGCCGGTACTTGCGGCAGAAAAAGCCGGGTGAGGTTCACAGATCGGGCCTGGCTGCGACTGTTACACCGCAGCCGGGCCGTCGCCCCTTCCAAGTGCAACGAATCCCCGTATAGTGCGCATCGTCTTCCGCTTGCGCTGGCCTCACCGGGCCTAGCGCAGCCCGACGACCAAGGCATGATCCTTGCGTTATTCGTTCCGCAGCCCATCACCCCGGCGCTGCGTTTGCCGAATGCCCTACCCGGGTGGCCGGCCCGATGCTGGAGATACACGATGTCTACCGAACCCGTCACCCTGATGGTGGCCCGCCGCGTGCGCGATGGCCGCTACCACGATCTCCTCGCCTGGCTGCACGAAGGCGAGCAATTGGCTGCGGACTTTCCCGGCTATCTCGGTTCCGGCGTGCTGGCACCGCCGCCTGGCGATGATGAATTTCAGATCGTCTTCCGCTTCGCCGATGAACAGACCCTCGACACCTGGGAGCATTCCGCCTCGCGCCGGGCCTGGCTGCAACGGGGCGGCGAGCTGTTCGGGCAGCCCCACGAGCACCGCGCCCGCGGCATCGATACATGGTTCGGGGGAAACGACAATGCGCCCCCGCCGCGCTGGAAGCAAAGTGTGGCGATCTGGCTGGCGTTCTTTCCGGTATCGCTGCTGTTCAACCTGCTGTTCGGCGGCATACTCGGCGAGCTGAGCCTGGTAACGCGCATCCTCCTCACCACGCTGGCATTGACGCCGCTGATGACCTGTCTGTTCATCCCGCTCTCGACGCGCCTGCTGGCCTCCTGGCTGCAGGCCCCGCCCCGCCCCCGTGTTCGTCATGGCAAACAGCCGGCACCTGCCCGCTGATCGGAATGACCGAGAAAGCTCGGTAAAAATCGTTGCCGCCATTCGTCTGACGCCATTAAAGTGCCACCACGACTTGCCGACAACCCGGCCGATACCCGTGACCAGAACGTTCGATGCCTGTCGAGCCGATGCAGCGGGTGTCCTTGAATGGCAGGCAAGACGCATAGGTGCTTGCCACGCCTTAGCCGAACTCAGCGAGCCGATGCAGGCAGTGCCATAGCGGATGGAGCAACGGATGGATAACAAGAACCTGGGTTCGCCGCATGCGCGGCGCCTTTGCGGTGCCGCTCTGGTGGCCGCCAGCCTGCTGTTTCCCTCGACCTTGGTGCGGGCGGCGGAAACCCTGACGCTGCTGAACTGGGAACAGTACCTGAGCGAAGCGGTAATCGAACGGTGGCAGGCCGAAACCGGTGTGGCCATCCAGCAGATCTACTTCGACAGCGGCGACAAGCGCGACGGGATCCTGGCCAAGCCGGAACATCAGATCGACCTGGCCCTGACCGAACTGATCAGCGCCGACCGCTTTGGTAGTCGCAATCTGCTCGTCCCCACCAATGATGCCGAAATGCCCAACCTGCGCCACATCCCGCAGGCGTGGCGCGATAGCTGCGGCGCCTACGGCGTCCCTTATCTGTGGGGCACGCTGGGCATTGCCTACCGCTCCGACCGCGTCGCCGAGGCACCACGTTCCTGGGCCGCGCTGCTGCAACCAGC
>DPSI01000227.1 GCA_003527165.1 Pseudomonas sp. | reverse complement strand
GCCGACTTGGACACCTCGATCCTCGACGAGCTGCCACCCGGCCGTACCCCGGTGAACACCGTGCTGGTGGCCGACAGCCGTCGCCTGGAAGTCATCGAGCGGGTGCGTTCGGCCTGCAACGAGGGCCGCCAGGCCTACTGGGTCTGCACCCTGATCGAGGAATCCGAGGAACTCACTTGCCAGGCCGCGGAAACCACTTTCGAAGATTTGTCGGCGGCGCTCGGCGGGCTCAACGTCGGGCTGATCCACGGCCGCATGAAGCCGGCCGAGAAAGCCGCAGTTATGGCCGAGTTCAAGGAAGGCCGTTTGCAATTGCTAGTGGCCACCACAGTGATCGAGGTGGGCGTCGACGTGCCCAACGCCAGCCTGATGATCATCGAGAATCCCGAGCGCCTAGGCCTCGCTCAGCTGCATCAGCTACGCGGGCGGGTCGGCCGCGGCAGTGCCGCGAGCCATTGTGTGCTGCTCTATCACCCACCGCTGTCGCAAATCGGTCGCGAACGACTGGGAATCATGCGCGAAACCTGCGATGGCTTCATCATTGCCGAAAAGGACCTGGAACTGCGCGGTCCGGGCGAAATGCTCGGCACACGGCAGACCGGGCTGCTGCAGTTCAAGGTCGCCGATCTGATGCGCGACGCCGATCTGCTGCCGTCTGTGCGTGACGCGGCGCAGGCGCTATTGGCCCGCTGGCCGCAACACGTAAGCCCCTTACTTGAGCGCTGGCTGCGCCACGGCCAGCAATATGGACAGGTCTGACGCTCGTCGGTAAACCCAAACCGCACTAAACCTAAGGCTATACTGCGCCGCATGGGAATAAGACGGATCATTGCTCATGAACTCGGCTGTCGACACAACGAAAGAAATCTCGCTTCCGCCAATGATCGTCCAGCTTCTGGACAAGCTGGCGCTTCCCTATCGCACCTGTGAGGAGCGCTCGGACCTGGATCCGGCCCGGCGCGTGCAGGCGGTATTGGTCGACGACGCTATTGGCGCCCTGCTGGTGCTTTATCCTCGCGACCACCTGCTCGACCTGCCCCGCCTGGTGGAGTTGACCGGGCGCCAGCTGATCGCCGTCAAGCCCGAACGGCTGATGCGCATGCTGGCCAAGCACGACCTGAAGGTGCTGCCCGGCCTCCCCCCGCTGAGCAGTTCACCGTGCCTGTATGAAGAGCGGCTGCTGCAGCAACCGGAGCTGATGATCGAATCCGGTCAGCCGGGTGTGCTGCTGGCACTGGCAAGCAGCGACTTCAAATTGCTGCTCAGCAAGGCCAGCGCCGGCCGGTTCGCCGTCCCCCTGAGCCAGATCAAGCCCAACCTCGACCGTCCCGAAGCAGACAGCGCGGAAATCACCCAGGCGGTGCAAAGCTTCACTGCACGGCGCATACAGAAGCGCCTGGAAGAAACCATCGAAATCCCGCCGCTGGCCCAGACGGCACAGAAAATCATCAAGCTGCGCGTCAACCCCGACGCCACGGTGGACGACATCACCGGCGTGGTCGAGACCGACCCGGCGCTGGCCGCGCAAGTGGTCAGCTGGGCCGCCTCGCCGTATTACGCCGCGCCGGGCAAGATCCGTTCGGTGGAAGACGCCATCGTGCGCGTCCTCGGTTTCGATCTGGTGATCAATCTGGCGCTGGGCCTGGCATTGGGTAAATCCCTGAGCCTACCCAAGGATCAGCCGCAGCAGGCCACGCCCTATTGGCAACAGGCGATCTATACCGCAGCGGTGATCGAGGGGTTGAACCGCGCCATTCCGCGCACCCAGCGTCCCGAGGCCGGGATCAGCTACCTCGCCGGGCTGCTGCACAACTTCGGTTATCTGGTGCTGGCGCACGTCTTTCCACCGCATTTCTCGCTGATCTGCCGGCATCTGGAGGTCAACCCGCATTTGAACCACAGCGTCATCGAACAGCATCTGCTGGGCATCACCCGCGAGCAGATCGGCGCCTGGCTGATGCGTTACTGGGGGATGCCGGACGAACTGTCCACCGCGTTACGCTTCCAGCATGATCCACACTACGAGGGCGAGCATGCCGGACATGCCAATCTGGTTTGCCTGTCGATACGACTGTTGCGCAACCGTGGCATCGGTTCCGGGCCCTATAGCGAAGTCCCGCAAGGACTGTTCGATCGCCTCGGTCTGAGCCGTGAAAAGGCCAACGATGCGGTAAACAAGGTGCTCGAAGCCGAAGTGGCACTACGCGCCTTGGCGATGCAACTTCAGCCCCCTCATTGAGCTGAGGTCGAGGCAACGCCGATCACGGCGCTGCCTCGACCGTGCACGGCAACCTAGCCGCCCGCGCGGAAGCTTACCCGAGCATCCACCAGTCCTTCTCCGACCTGACTGATGCTGACCTCGGCGAGGCTCGCGCCCGCTGCCTGCAGCTCATCGAACCAGCGCAGCAGGGTCGCGTAGGACGCGCCGGGCAAGGTCACCTGCAGGCTGCCGTCATTGCCGATGTCGAAGCTCTCGACAACCAAGCCGCTCTGCTGCGCGCTCTGCGTCACCAGTCCCTGCAGTTGCTCGGGCGCCAGCGAGACCGGATTGCTACGCGACATCTGCCGCGCCAATTCAGTGTTCTGCTCCAGATAGGCGTGCAGTTCACGCTCCTGCTGGAAAGACGCTCGCGCGTCGTGCACTCGCTGTTGCGCCGGCTGCCAGAGCAGCAGGTAGAACAAGACCACCAACAGGAAAGCACCGAGCAGGGTCAACGATAAGCGCTCGCGGGGCTGCAGGCGCTGCCAGCGCAACCACAGGGGCGACTCGGCGAGACGCACGTGTAGCTGTTGTCTCAGGTTCATCCTCTGCCTCCAATCACCACGCGAGCACTGACGGCGTCGCCATCACGGCTGGCCGAGCCCAGCTGGACGCTCTCGCCGGTTTCGCCCAGGCGCTGGCGCAGCTGTTCCAGCGCCGCGAAGTCGCTGGCGCGGACCTGCAAGGCGAGGTCGCCGCGGGCCTGGTTGTAGTCAAGCTGACTGATCGCCACCGGTATGCCCTCAGCCATGGCCAGCGCCACTTCGTCGAGCAGGCGCATAAACTCGGCCGAGGTGCCTGAACGCTGACCGATGTGTTCGTCGAACTGCGCGCGCAGGTTGACGATGCGCCGATCCTCGGGAAACAGCTCGCGGTAAAGCGCCTGGCTGGTGTCGGCGTAGCGCTCGGCCTGACGTTCCAGCGACCAGGCCTGGACCAGGTTGAAGATCAACTGCACCGCCAGCGCCAGCGCCAGCACCACCAATACAGGCTTCCACTGCCCCAACCCGCTGCCGGCGGCGCGCACGGCGAAGTCACCCTGGGCCAGGTTCAACGCAGCGGCGCGTCCCGACGCAAGGAAACGGTAAGGATCGTCCAGTTGCTGGTAATCATCGAGCGGCTCGGGCGCCTCGGCGAAGGTGCCGTGGCCGTGACGAGGCGCAGGGCACTGCGCAGCCAGATGCGGCCATTGACTGCTGTCGAAGGCGAGTCGCGCTTCCGGGGCACCGCCCAGCAGCGCACGGCCTTCGATGAATAGCAGCTGTGTCCCGTCGCGCGGGAGCAAATCGGCGTCGACGTGGATCGCGACGATGGTCAGTCCGAGTGCCTGCAGGTCTTCCAGCCAATCTGCCAGCCGCTGCCGGCGAATCGCGATGACCCGCCGCCGCCCATCTTCCAGCGCATCCCCATGGGTCAGGTGCAGATCATCGACGTTCTCGGCCAACAGCTCTTCGACCGCATAGGCCAGCGCCTGGCTGATCCAGCGCGCCTTGCGCGTCGGCAGATTGACCGCGAAGGCGCTGCAGGTCTCGGCCGGCAGCACCAAGGTCACCGCTGCCGGCGCCTGCTCGGCACACCTCGCCAGCGGCACCCAGCCACCTTCGCCCTCGCCCGGCAACCAGTACGCCTGGGTGTCGGCGCCGAGCCGGGTGCCGCAATCGGCAGGCAGAAACAGGCAGTCCATCAGCTATCGTCCTCCATCGTTGGTTTGACGAGGCAGCCGTGGCGGTTGCCCCAGGTTTCGCTGAAGGACACGGACATCACCGTTTTCCTCACGCCGCAGCTGGCTTACCAAGGCCAGCCGGCGGTCAGCCAGACGCACTTCGCTGGTGGCCTGAAAGAACTGACTCGTTACCGCCACGCGGGTGCCCTGCAATTGGACACCGCCAAGCGCCGGTTGCGCCATGAAGCTTGCGACATCGCGAAACCCGCTAGCCCGCCGCGCCTGCACCAGCGCTTCGGCGACGCTCGGGCTGAGGCTATCGGCGAGGCTCGACAGCACCATGGCACTGGCCGTATTGACGTTCAACGGGGTGTCCGCCGGCAGGGCGCTGACATAGGGCGCCAGCCGCTGGAAGTCCTCGTCGCGCATGTCGAGCAGCAAGCGCAGCTCGGAAAGATCCTCCAGGCGTCTGCCGGCCGTGCGGTACGGTGGGTCGAGCAGCAGATAGGCATTGTCTTCGGCACCTTGCTCACCACTGGGCTGCTGATCGCTATCCAGCCAATCGACCAGTCGCTCGGCGTAGGGCTCGCTGATTTGCAGGCGTAGCAGCAGCCGACGGAACTGCGCCAGCGCTGCCGCATTCGGCTGTTGCTGCTGCACCAGGCTGTTGAGGTTGAAGCGTCCGGCCAGATCCTCGATACGGACCTGAACCTGACCCTGGTCTTCGTCGAGATCGTAGGCCGGCTGCGGCAGCGCCCAGGGTTCGAGCAGATGATCGACCGCGGGTTGTCCGGTGCCGTTGCCTGACGTTTGCAGATCGCGGAGCAATATCGACTGCGCCAAGGCTTCGCCACCCAGGGCGTAGTGCCAGGCCTGACGCGCCTGCGCATGGTTGGCGGTGCCACGGATCGATAACTGCTGACGGGCGATCATGCCGGCGCAGACCACGGTGACGATGGCCACCACCAGCAGCACGGTGATCAGCGCGACGCCGCGCTGGGCTTTCATTGCATTTCCCCTTCGGGGTCGGGCCCAGGAACGCCCTGCGAGTCCGGCTGGACGAACTGCGGCGCCGGCGTCGGGCCATCGGGCAGGCGCAGCAGCCGAGTGATGGTGCCGTAACGCTGATGGTCGAATGACACCTCGACGGCAACCGGCAGGCGCCGCGCCTGCTCTTCCGGATCCCCACGGCCGAACTCGAAAGGCGGCCATTCCTCATGCCAGCTGTTTTCCGCGTCGAGATAGCGCAGGCGCAGCTCGGTGACATCCTCCAGCACCCGCTGCGCACGTGGTTCGCTGTCGATATCGCGATCGAGCACGACCCAGTAAAGCCGTTCCAGGCTGTCCTCGGCGAGGCGCCAACGGACCCGCTGCAGATTGGCCCGGCGCATCCCGGTGGGGTTGCGCCAGCCGCTGCGGGTCAGCTCCAGGGCGGCGCCCCCTTCGAAACTGGAAAGCTGACCGATCAACGCGTTCTGCTCATCGCCGTAGGCATCGCGCACTGGCCGCGGCACCGCCTGCATCAGGTCCTGCTCCAGACGCCATACGGCTCGGCTGAGCTCGCGCAGCTGGATTTCCTGTGCGCGCACCACCCCGTCGCTGCGCAAAACCGCTTCGAGCATGCGATACGTGGCCAGGCCCAGCAGCGCGAACAGGGCGATGGCGATCAGCAGTTCCAGCAGCGTGAAGCCGGTCATGTCCCGCCCCATCAAGGCCCGGCGCCTCATAGGCCGACGCCGACGAAGCCGGTGAGGCTGGTCACCGCGCGCTCTTCGACCGAGCCGGTGCTTGTACTGCGACGCGACTCGGCAGCTGCAACCCAGACGCGAATGCGCAACAGCCCGGGCGTTCCGCTGGTTTCCACTTCGCTGAGCGTCTGCCACTGGCGCCCACCGAATTCCAGCTCCTGGTCTGTGCGGCCGATGCTCGGCGCTGGCTGTTGCAGCTGCAGTTCGGTGAGGCGGTTGTCGGCAATCCATCCGGCCAGCGTCAGCGCCTCCAGTCGCCCGGCGTTGTTCACGCTGCGCCCGGCCGCGGTCAATACCACTGCGGCGACGATGGCGAAAATCGCCAGTGCCACCAAGACTTCCAGCAGGGTGAAGCCACATGAGCGGGGCTGGCCGCGGCTCATCGGCGCGCTTCCTGCGGTTCGGCACGGGGCATGCGAAAGCCATCGCTGGAGATCACCCATCCAGTGCCGCCCGGACGTTGGTCGGTGAAGGTCAGGGTGAACGGTGAAAGCTCGCCGCTGGAGAGAATCAACAGCTGCGGCTGCACCCGAGGCGCACGACGGCGCTCGCGGTCGCCCTCACCGGAGAGGCCGATCGGGTCGTCCTCGCGCTTGACCGGCGCCACCAGTTTCAGCGGCGAACCGTCGAGTTCCAGCTCCAGACGTATCCACTCCGGCGCCTGGTGCGCCTTGCCGTCTCCGGCATCGCGCCAGCGCGCCTCGGCCTCGTCGTAATGCATCACCCGATAGCCGTCGCGGCTGATCAGCAGGCCGTACTCACGGCTGTCGAGTACGGCCTCGTCAGCCATCAGGCCGATCAGGGTTGCCAGACGTTGCGCTTCGTCACGGACCTCACGGGACGAACTGGAGCTGCCCATCGAGAGCACCGCCAGGCCTACCAGACTGCCGAGAATGACGATCACCACCAGCAGCTCGATCAGCGTGAAGCCGCCTTCCCGGCGTGCCCAAGGCATGAATCAGAGGTCCCAGTTACCGATGTCCGCGTTCAGGTCGGAACCGCCCTGCTTGCCGTCGGCGCCGTAAGAATACAGGTCGTATTGACCCTGCGTGCCGGGCGACAGGTACTGGTACTCGTTGCCCCAGGGGTCTTTGGGCACGCGTTTGAGGTAACCGTCGCGATTCCAGTTTTTCGGCTGCGGATTGCCGCCGGGCTTTTCCACCAGCGCATCCAGACCTTGCTGGGTACTGGGATAGGAATAGTTGTCCAGCTTGTACATGTCGAGAGCGGCGCCGATGGCCTTGATATCGCCCTTGGCCACGGTGACCTTGGCCTGGTCCGGGCGGTTCATCACCTGCGGCACCACCAGCGCGGCGAGGATCCCGAGGATCACCACCACCACCATGATTTCGATGAGGGTGAAGCCCCTCTGTTTGCGTTCGTTCAACGTCATGCTCACTAGCCCACCAGTTGATTGAGAGAAAGGATCGGCAGCAGGATCGCCAGCACGATCACCAATACCACAGCCCCCATGAACACCAGCATGAAGGGTTCGAAAAGTCCCACCATCAGCGAGATCTGCGCGGCCAGGTCGTTTTCCTGGTTGCGCGCGGTACGCGCCAGCATCTGATCCAGCTCACCGGATTTCTCGCCGCTGGCGATCATGTGCAGCATCATCGGCGGAAATTCGCCGGTGGCATCCA
This sequence comes from Pseudomonas sp., assembly GCA_003527165.1. GTDB lineage: Bacteria > Pseudomonadota > Gammaproteobacteria > Pseudomonadales > Pseudomonadaceae > Stutzerimonas. The sequence goes on along the minus strand of DPSI01000227.1, from coordinate 3,614 downwards.
GCGCACGGGTCAGGCTGCCCCCTTCACGGACGCGCTGCGCCGCCTCGATGACCTTGTCGCGGATGCGCAGGTTGGCGATCACCGCCGCCGCGATGCCCAGGGCATCCACCAGCGGCACGCCGCTGCGGGTGAGAATCGCCAGGGTCGAGGCGAAGCGCGCGGTGTTGGTCGCCCGCGCCAGGCGCCCCACCAGCGGGATACGCAGGATGAAGGCATGCCAGCGACGCTTTATCTGCTCGTCACGCAGCGCCTGGCGCATGCCCACGACTGCCGCCACAATCACGATGAGCATCAGCCAGCCCCAGCGCTGCACCGCCTCGCTCGTGGCGATCAGGCCGGTGGTCAGCGCCGGCAGCTGCTGCCCGGTATTGACGAACACCTTCACCACGTCCGGTACCACGTACCCCAGCAGCAACACCACGATGGCCAGCGAGGCCACCAGCAGGATCACCGGATACAGCAGCGCCAGCTGGATCTTCTGCCGCGACTGTTGACGTTGGTCCGTATAGTCGGCCAGCTGATCGAGCACCAGCCCCAGATGCCCGGCATGCTCGCCCGCCGCCACCGTGGCGCGATACAGCTCGGGAAACGCCGATGGATATTCGCGCAGCGACCCCGCCAGGCTATGGCCTTCCATTACCCGCGCCCGCACCGCCAGCAACATCGACTTGATCTTCTGCGAAGACGATTGCGCCGCCGCCGCGCGCAGGGCTTCCTCGATCGGCAGCGCCGCCTGAACCAGGGTCGCCAGCTGGCGGGTCACCAGCGCCAGGTCGCGTGCCGACAACCCACGACCAAAGGCGAAGCCTCCGCCGCCGCTGTCTTCCTTGGCCTTGGCCTGCTTGACCTCCAGCGGCGACCATTGCTTCTCGCGCAACAACTGGCGCGCCTGGCGCGAGCTGTCCGCCTCGATCAGACCCTTCTGCTCGCGACCGCGTGGGTCGAGGGCGATATATTCGAACGCCGCCATCAGCGCGATTCTCCACCGACACGGCGACCAAGCAGACACCGGCCCGTTTCACATGCGTCCTTGCAGCGCGGCTGACGTACGCCGCCCCTGCCAAACTGTCCCTTGGCCGCGGGTTTCCCCCGCCCTGAAGCCCATTGGCACAAGCCGCGCTCTAACCTGCGCGGTGCCCTCAGGGCCCATGTAGCGGTACAGCTCATTAACTATTCCTCGCGGGTCACGCGCAATACTTCTTCGATGGTGGTCACGCCTTCGCGCACTTTACGCAGGCCATCCTCGCGAATGCTCGGGCCCAGCCGGCGAGCGTGACGGAGCATGTCCTGCTCGGGCGCGCGGGTGTGGATCATGCTGCGCAGGGTGTCGTCGAACATGACCAACTCGTAGATGCCGGTCCGCCCACGGTAGCCCAGCTGGCGGCAGACGTCGCAGCCCTCGGCGTGATACAGCGTTGGCGCCTCGCTCGGGTCGAGGCCGAACAGGGCGCACTCGGCTTCGTCGGCGACGTAAGCGCGTTTGCAGTCATTACACAACACCCGCACGAGGCGTTGGGCCAGCACGCCAAGCAGGGATGAGGAAATCAGGAACGGCTCGACGCCCATGTCCACCAGACGCGTCACCGCGCCGATGGCGCTGTTGGTGTGCAGCGTCGAGAGCACCAGGTGGCCGGTCAGCGACGCCTGCACCGCCATGTCGGCGGTTTCCTGGTCGCGGATCTCACCGACCATCACCACGTCCGGGTCCTGGCGCAGGATGGCGCGCAACCCGCGGGCGAAGGTCATGTCGACCTTGGTGTTGACCTGGGTCTGACCGATGCCCTCGAGGTTGTATTCGATCGGGTCCTCGACGGTGAGGATGTTGCGCGTGCGGTCGTTGAGCGTGACCAGGCTGGCGTAGAGCGTGGTGGTCTTACCCGAGCCGGTCGGGCCGGTAACGAGGATGATCCCATGCGGCTTCTGCACCGCCTGCTCCATCACGCGCCGATCGCGCTCGCTCATGCCCAGGTGACGCAGGGTCAGGCGTCCGGCCTGCTTGTCGAGCAGGCGCAACACCACGCGCTCGCCGTTGGCCGAGGGCAACGTCGAGACCCGGATGTCGACCTCACGTCCGCCGACCCGCAGGGAAATGCGACCATCCTGAGGGATGCGTTTCTCGGCGATGTCCAGCCGCGCCATGACTTTGATCCGCGATACCAGCAGCGCCGCCAGTTCGCGCTTGGGCTGCACCACTTCACGGAGGATGCCGTCGATCCGGAAGCGGATCACCAACCGTTTCTCGAAGGTCTCGACATGGATATCCGAGGCGTTTTCCTTGATCGCCTCGCCGAGGATCGCGTTGATCAAGCGAATGATCGGCGCGTCGTCCTCCTGCTCGAGCAAGTCCTCGGTTTCCTGGATCTGGTCGGCCAGGCTATGCAAGTCCATCTCGTCGCCCAAGCCTTCGACCATGAGCATCGCGGCCGAGGAGTCGTGCTGGTAGGCCGCGCTCAGCGCCTGCTCGAATTCGTCCTGCGCCAGCCATTGCATGGCCAGCGGGCCACCCGCGACGCGCTGCGCCTCCTGCAGTGCAGTCAGCGGTGCGCCTTCACGCGCGCACAGGCGAAAGCCTTCCGGGCCATCCAGCAGGATCACACCATGGCGCCGAGCGAAGGCAAACGGCAGGCGCCGCTGGGCCGGCTCCTCAAGCAGAGTGGTCATCTCGTTCACGTCCAGTTCGGCCATGCTGAATTTCTCGCAAGCAATGCAATCGAAGTTCGTCGGCAGTCCAAAGCCGGCGCAACCATTGGCTTTGGACTACAAGAAGTGAATGACATTTCAAACCTTCGACAGTTTTTCGACTATCGCCTGGCCAGCCGCAAAACGGCACCAAGGTAGAATATAGACAACGCCCCAGACGAATACCCCGTCTATGGCCCGTCATTCATGATTGCGCCGCGCAAAACCCGGCGCCGCACTGTCTGGCATGGCTTGAAGCCAATACAGGCGCAGCCTGCAGCGATACAACGCAACCATACGGTCAGGTTGTGAACGTAGCGACACCATCGAGTCCCGATTAAAACAGTTGTTTGATTTTCGCGGCGCTTGCAGAATGCCTCGCCGCAGCAGGCTCAACCAGCAGTGCCGGGGCCCGTTAGCCGATACAAGCACTCGACCCCATCCGCAGTGGTCGGGCGAACAGGACCACTAGCGGCCTACCGAGCAGGTCGCTGGTTACGATCAAGCAGGAGAACAAGAACAATGCACATTGGTGTTCCTCTCGAAACCAGGCCCGGTGAAACGCGCGTCGCCGCGACACCGGAAACCATCAAGAAGCTGATCGGGCAAGGGCATCGGGTGACGGTGCAGAGCGGGGCTGGCGTACAGGCCAGTATCCCGGACAGTGCCTTCGAGGCGGCAGGCGCCACCATCGCCGATGCCGCTGCGGCGTTCGCAGCAGAGATCCTGCTGAAGGTGAACGCACCGAACGAAACCGAACTGGCGCAGATGCAGCCCGGTACGGTTCTGATCGGCATGCTCAATCCCTTCGACAACGAAAACATCGCACGCATGGCCGAACGCGGTATCACCGCCTTCGCCCTGGAAGCCGCGCCGCGCACCTCACGCGCGCAGAGCCTCGACGTGCTTTCCTCCCAGGCCAACATTGCCGGCTA
>DPSI01000188.1 GCA_003527165.1 Pseudomonas sp. | reverse complement strand
CCACAGATACATGCGCCGTCCACCGATCTTGCAAACATCATGGCCCGACCCCGGCCATGATGAAGCGCGCTCTGGCAAATGGGCAACGCGTCGCGATGCGGTAACAAGCGCCGAAGTGCGGTCGTTACATGCCGATAGCGGCACGGACCAGGGCCGCCTGGCCCAGGCGCTTACCAGCGGAGTGTGTCTGGCCTCGTCGCGCGACCCAACGGGAAAAAGGTTTTGGTCTAATGCTAGAAAAATATTTCAAAGGTACTGAACATCGGGCCAGTCTGGCCGTTGGATGTAGTGAGTCGGAAATGCATTCATCTGTTACCCGACTGTGATGAACCACGGGCCGCACGGGCGGATATGGCAGGAAGACTGAATTGAAGGACAAGGATAAACACGCGACGACGCCGGCCACCGATCATGGGCATGCGGGGCCACCCGCTTGCGTGCAGGTTCGCGGCGCGCGCCACAATAACCTCACAAATGTTGACGTCGATGTACCGCGCGACGCCTTCGTGGTGTTCACCGGCATATCGGGTTCGGGCAAGTCATCGCTCGCGTTCGGCACCCTTTATGCCGAAGCCCAGCGGCGTTATCTGGAATCGGTTGCGCCCTATGCCCGTCGCCTGATCGACCAGGCCGGCGTGCCGGAGGTCGACGCGATCGACGGTTTGCCGCCTGCGGTCGCGTTGCAGCAGCAGCGCGGCTCGGCCAACGCGCGATCCTCGGTCGGCAGCGTGACGACGCTCTCCAGCCTGGTGCGGATGCTCTATTCGCGCGTCGGCGAATATCCGCGCCATCAACCCATGCTCTATGCGGAGGATTTCTCCCCCAACACGGTCGCGGGGGCCTGCCCGACCTGTCACGGCATCGGGCGCGTCTATGACGCGACCGAAGAGACGATGGTGCCCGACGACACGCTGACGATCCGGGAACGCGCAGTCGCCGCCTGGCCGGCGGCATGGCATGGCCAGAACCTGCGCGATATCCTCGTGTCACTCGGCTATGACGTCGATACGCCGTGGCGCGACCTGCCGAAAAAGGATCGCGACTGGATCCTCTTCACTGAAGAGGCGCCGACGGTGCCGGTCTATGCGGGCCTGACGCCCGAACAGACCCGGACGGCGCTCAAGCGCCGCATGGAGCCGAGCTACCAAGGCACCTTCACCGGCGCGCGACGCTATGTGCTGGAAACCTTCGCCAACACTAAAAGCGCGCTGATGAAGAAGCGCGTCTCGCAATATATCATCGGCCGCGAGTGCCCGACCTGCGACGGCAAGCGCCTGAAGCGCGAAGCCCTGTCGGTCAAATTCGCGGGCCTCGACATTGCCGAGTTCGGCGACCTGACGGTGCTCAAGCTGAAGGACTTGCTGATGCCCGTCGCGCATGGCGCGTATGGGGCGGTCTCCGCCCCCTCAAAGGGCCATGTTCTGGAAAAAGCGGCCCGCGATGCAGCGGTCGAACAACGGGTTGCGGCGGGCGGCTCTGCGCACAAGAGCGCGCCCGACGTACGCCGCACGCCCAATCTCTCCGACGAGAAGCGGATCGCCGCCCAACGCCTTGCCTGCGAATTGATCGAGCGGCTAGAGCCGCTGATCGATCTTGGCCTTGGCTACATTTCGCTCGACCGCAGCACGCCGACGCTCTCCTCCGGAGAGCTGCAGCGCTTGCGGCTTGCCACGCAATTGTCGTCACAGCTTTTCGGCGTGGTCTATGTGCTTGACGAGCCTTCGGCAGGGTTGCACCCGGCAGATGGCGAAGCCTTGCTCACCATCCTCGAGCGTCTCAAGGCGGCGGGCAACTCCCTGTTCGTCGTCGAACATGATCTCGACGTGATCCGCCGCGCGGAATGGCTCGTTGATGTCGGGCCAGGAGCCGGGGAAAAGGGCGGTGAAGTCCTCTACAGCGGGCCGATAGAGGGGCTTGCCGACGTCGACAATTCGATCACCCGCCGCTACCTGTTCGCAGAGCCGCTCCGCAGTGAGCGCACACCGCGCGATCCCAAGGCATGGCTACGCCTGGAAGGGATCAGACGGAACAATCTCCATGGTCTCGACGTCGAGTTTCCCATCGGCTGCTTCACCGCTGTCACCGGCGTTTCGGGATCGGGTAAATCCAGTCTTGTCAGTCAGGCGCTGCCCGAGCTCGTCACGGAACACCTCGGCGGCTCCCCCGTGGCCGAGGAGGAGGATATCGATCCGCTGCTCGATGTTGCGCAGAACGACACTGAAGGACGCATTGTCGCAGGCATGGAGCATGTTCGCAGGCTGGTGCGGGTCGATCAGAAACCGATCGGCCGCACGCCGCGCTCGAACCTATCCACCTACAGCGGCATGTTCGACCATGTGCGACGGATCTTCGCTGATACGCCGCTCGCCCGCCGGCGGCACTACAGCCCGGGAAGGTTCTCGTTCAACGTCGCGCAAGGCCGCTGCCCTGTGTGCGAGGGCGAGGGATACGTCATGGTGGAGCTGCTGTTCCTGCCGAGCGTTTTTGCCCCGTGCTCGACCTGTCATGGCTCTCGCTACAACCCGCAAACGCTCGAAGTCGAATGGAACGGGCGCAATATCGCCCAGGTGCTCGAACTGACGGTCGACGATGCGTGCGATTTCTTCGCTGGCGAGGCATCTGTGATGCGCTCCCTCGACGTGTTGCGGGAGATCGGTCTTGGCTATCTGAGGCTCGGTCAGCCGGCGACCGAGCTGTCTGGCGGGGAGGCGCAGCGCATCAAGCTGGCGACTGAACTGCAACGCGCTCAACGCGGCAACACGATCTACATCCTCGACGAGCCAACTTCGGGGCTTCACCCCTCCGATGGCGACCGGCTGATGCAACACCTGCAGGGCCTCGTAGATGCCGGCAATACCGTCGTAGTCGTCGAACATGACATGCGCGCCATCACACAGGCGGACTGGATCATCGACCTGGGACCGGGGGCCGCGGAAGATGGGGGCCGTATCGTTGCCAGCGGCGTCCCTGGCGTCGTTGCGGAAGCGGAAGGCAGTCTCACCGCCCGTTATCTCAAGGCGGCGCTGTAGGCCGTAAATCTGGCCGAACGCACGTTCGATCGGGTGCATCTCAACCACACCTTGGAATGGGTCGAATGTGGAAGCGGGAGCCGGCGATGTGTCACCGCGGTTGACGCGGCTTAGGGTTTGACTGCCCGTCAGGTGCGCCGTGTCCGTGTGACACGCAGCGTGGCGGACGGCCAATCGCTGGCCACCCGCCACGCTTGTTTTGTGCGGACCTTCTCCACAGGGAGAGGACCCTCACATGGTTAGTCGAAACGCCCCGTCTTAATTCCCTGCTGCGAGCGCTGCGCCCCCACGTTCTGCGATTTCCTCAACGAGTTTGGCACAGAAGGCGGGCAAATCATTGGGATCGCGGCTGGTAACAAGCCCGTTGTCGACCACGACTTCCTCATCGGTCCATATAGCGCCGGCGTTCTCGATATCGACCTTCAGCGTCGGGTAGGACGTCAAGGTGCGACCCTTAAGCACGCCCGCCTCGATCAATGTCCAGGGTGCATGGCATATGGCCGCGACAGGTTTATTCTGATCGAAGAAGGCCCGGATGAAACCAATGGCCTCGACGCTGCCGCGCAGCTTGTCGGCACCGACGGTCCCTCCGGGCACAACAAGTCCGTCGAACTCGTCGGCTTTGACCTCGGAAAACGTCTTGTCGATA
>DPSI01000006.1 GCA_003527165.1 Pseudomonas sp. | reverse complement strand
AGCGCGCCTCATCGGTCATCTGACCGGCACGGATGCCCCAGGTGCCGCTGTTCTTGATGATGTCGTCGAAACGGTCTTGGCCCATGTTCTGTTTCAGGGTGCTGGAACGGTCGATATTGACTGTGCTCTTGCCCCAGGTGAGACCGGCGAAGTTATCGGCGGCATGAGCGCCCAGGGTGAAGATGCTCAGGCTGGTGGCGATGGCCAGGGTATGCAGCTTGTTCATGTGTCGCTCCTTTGCACGGCGTGGATAAGTCACGTATCCATGCTGCCTGCGGTCCCCTGAACGGCGCCTGAACCCTGGCTGAACCTGAGCTGAACGACTGGTCAAGACGGCGCGGCAAGGGCTGCGCCGTAACCCCACTAACGTCCGCGGCGACCCAGCAAGGCGACCAACGCCGCTGCGCCTACCGCTAACGCCGCCGTGGTCGCGACCGGATGCTGCGTGGCGTGGGTGTAGAGGCTGCGCTTGAGCACCATGCCCGGATAGTCGCCACTGGCCTGGCCGTCACCGGCACTGCCAACGTCACTGGCGTAGAGCGCACCGCGTGGGTGACGGTCCGGACGACCGCTCTGGATGGCATCGTAGACAAAGGTGCGGTTGATCCAGTCGGCCAGGTGCGGGGCGTTCTGGGCCAATCGCGACAGCAGCTTGGCGTTGCCGATGTAGACGTCGCGCTGGGGGTGCTCGGCGGCATGCAGGATCGCCCGGGCAACCACCTCCGGTGAGTAGACCGGCGGCGGGAAAACCGGCGCGCTGGGCAGGTAATTCTTCGAGTGGTCCATGAACTGGGTGTCGGTCGACGACGGGCGTACCAGCGTCACCGATACCGGCGTGCGGGACTTCTGCAGCTCGACCCGTAGCACGTCGGTCATGGCCTTGATCGCGTGCTTGCTGGCGCTGTAGCTGCTGTGGAAAGGCAGGGCGTTGGCCGACTCGACACTGCCGATGTTGATCAGCGCGCCGCCCTTGTCGCGCAGGTGCTTCACGGCGATGGAAGAGCCGTAATGGGTGCCCCAGAAGTTGGTCTGCATGACCTGATAATGATCCTCGTCGCTGACCTCGTCGAAGCGCCCCCAGACGGAGGTGCCGGCGTTGTTGATCCAGGTGTCGAAACCGCCGAAATGCGCAATGGTCTCGCTGGCGACCCGTTCGAGTTGCTCACGCTGGCCGACGTCGGCCATCACGTGCAAGACACGATCACCGGCGTTCAGGTCGCGCTCGATATCCGCCAGGGCCAGTTCGTTTCGCGCTACCAGCACCACCCTGGCGCCTCGTTCGACGGCCAGACGGGCGGTGGCCAGGCCAATCCCGCTCGAGGTTCCGGTGATGACGATGACCTGCTCGTGCAGGGGTTTCAGGGAGATGCGCATCGAGGTTTCCTCCTTCAGCCGGCAGCGGGGTTGGCTCGGTAGAAGCCGCGAGCCCGCTTCCGGTTCCGGACAGGCGATGGATGGCAGCCGCGATGGCGAAGGGCTCCGCGACACTTCGCCACCCCTGATGCCCGTCGCGACTGCCGCAAGCGGGCTACCACAAATCATCTGTCGCGAGCATTAGTGGGCGGCTGCGCCCTCCGGCTGGTCGGCGATGGTCGTCTTCCAGCGTCCCGGTTTGCCGGCTGATGCAGCACCGAGTTAATCGAAGCATTTGAAAGAATCGTCGGAACTCTTTGATGGCCAATTGCTCTCAATCTGGCTCGGGACTTCTCCCCTGCTTATCCCCGTTGACCAGACATGTGCGCAACCCTCGCGCCGCGCACATGCCTGGTGTCGAGCAAGGTGCCAGGAATGAAACGCTTTGTTGTGCTGGATAGTTTTCGCGGTATTTGTGCGGTCGCGGTGGTGCTGTTTCATACTCAGATTCTGTTGAGCTTTTCCGAGCTCAGCTTCTTTCGGCATGCCGATCTGTTCGTCGAGTTCTTTTTCGTGCTCAGCGGCTTCGTGATGTTTCACGCCTACGGCAGGCGCGCGTTCGGCCCCGACGTGCTCAAACGCTTCATCATCAGCCGCACTTTTCGTCTGTATCCGCTGCACCTGGTGATGCTGCTGGTGTTCATCGGTCTGGAGTTCGGCAAGCTGTGGGCGGAGCACCACGGGTTCTCCTTCAACGATGCGGCATTCAGCGGCAAGACGGCGCCGAGCGAGATCCTGCCCAACGCTTTGCTGCTGCAGAGCTGGATTGGCGATTTCAACAGCCTGTCGTTCAACACGCCGGCCTGGAGCATCAGCATCGAGTATTACCTGTACATGGTGCTGGGGCTGGTGCTGCTGGTCATGCCACGGTACTGCGGACAGATTCTGGCCTTGGCGACGCTGGTGTCATTCGCGGCGCTGTATGTCGAACTGGACGTGATCAAACCGTTCATCTGGCGTGGCGCCTCGTGCTTCTTCGCCGGCGCGCTGACCTATCGCCTCTATCAAAAGCTGGAGCCGGCGATCAGCCGTTTGGATGATCGCCCGTTCTTCACCGTGCTCGAGCTGCTTTGCCTGTTGCTGGTGTATCGCACGCTGACGCACGAGACGCTGCACCAGGGCATCATCGCCAGCCTGCTGTTCTGCGGCGTGGTGCTGGTGTTCGCCGGCGAGCGCGGCGCCGTGTCGCAGCTGCTGCAGCGACGGGGCTTCGCCCGCCTGGGCGAGCTGTCGTTCTCGATCTACCTGACCCACGCGGCGGTGATCTTCGCCTTTACCAGCGCGGCGGTGGTGGTATCCAAGCTCACGGGCAGCGAATACACGATGATTCTTCAGCAGCCAGGCAGCGAGCAGATCATGCGCTACATCAGCAGCGGCAGCGTGCTGGTGGATGATCTGCTGACCTTGCTCGAATTGGGCATGGTGCTGGCGGTGTCGAGCCTGACGTACCACTACGTGGAGCTGAAGGGTATCGAGATGGGCCGCCGACTGACGCGCAACGAACCGCTGCGGCTATCGCGGGTGTGAGCCGGTGGTGACGATCAGTTCGTCGGGTCCAAGCGGTCGTTCGAGCGGCGGCAGGGCAGGTTCCGGTCACGCGGGACTGGTCGGTTGGGTCGTGGGGTAGGCCTGGCGAAGGGGCGTTTGTTCTTCACCATCGATGGTCCAGGTCAGCGTCGCTTCGATCCGGCTGCCTTCGGGCAGGCCGAGGCGGTTGTTCAACGGGCATTGCGCCACGGGCCCACTGGTCAGCTCGCCGGATTGACGGCTGCGGCTGGTACCGGCGCGCCCGTGAGTACGTACCTCGAGGTGGTAGGTGAGCTGGTGGGGGGCTTCACTGCTGAAGCACAGCTGCAGGTTCAGACGGTCGTTGTCAGGGCTCAGTTCCAGCCGAGCCTCGACTGGGGTGGCGGCAGTTGCCAGCATCAGGGTCGCCATCGTGAGCGTAAGCATGGGCGACCTTCCGCGTCGGAGCGCATCAGCCGATACGCTTACTGTTGAAGTACGGTGGCTTGGTTGCCGCTGCCTGTCTGCAGAATTACAGCATTCATTCCGGCGGCGCTCTGCGTGATGAACGCCTGGTTGGCCGAACCCATCTGGTTGACGCGGGCTTCGTTGTATTCGGCCAGTTGGCGGACGTCTGCCAGGTTACCGTCGCCGTTCTGCACGATGCTGGCCTGGTTGCCATCGAACCATTGCACCAGCTCGACACTGTTGTCATCGCCAACCGACGAGCCCCTGAATACGTTGCCTCGGCCACTCTGTTCGACGCTCAGCAGGTTGCGGTCGCCAGCCTGATTGAAGGTCACTTCGCCGAATAGCGAGTTCTGCGTGATCTGCGCATTGTTCAGGTTGCCATTCTGGGCGAGTGTTATCTGACCGGCATCGCCCTGATCGAGGGTGGCCAGGTTCTCGTCACCGACCTGGTAAACCGCCATCCGAGTACCGTGATAGATGCCGTCCTGAGTAAGGGTCACCGAATTGTCATTACCGATCTGATACGCCTCGGCCTGAGCGAACCCCAGTTGTGTGGCGGAAATGTAGTTGCCGTCACCAATGCTGCTCAGCTGCAGCTCGTTGGCGTACCAGGTCTGCTCGACCTCGGCGCGGTTGCCGGTACCCTGCTGGTAGACGCTCGCGGTACCGAAGTGACTTTCAGGTCCTTGGTAGACAGAGGCATCGTTGTCGCTGCCGACTTGCACGATGCTGGCCAGGTTCGACTCGGCGGACTGAAAGATTGAGCCCGTGTTGTCGGTGCCGTTCTGCCTGATCACGGCCTCATTTAACAGGCCGGTCTGTTCGACGGTGGCCTCATGCTCGGTGCCGGTCTGAACGACCTTGGCGCTGTTGTCGGCATGGAGATCGCTGGCGGCCAGCAGAACGGCGATTGCGACGAGAGACAGGCTGCTGCGCATGGTAATTGCCTTTTGTTGTGCTACTGGTGTTGGACGATCTGAACGCGCTGGCCGCTGCCGTATTGAATGACGCTGCTGCTCATGCCGCTGCCGAGCTGTTCGATGCTGGCGTTGTTGTTGGCACCTATCTGAGCGATCGCGGCCTGGTTGTCGCTGCCGATCTGGCTGATGCCGGCGATATTGCCCTGGCCGATCTGGAGGATGCTGGCGAGCTGGTTTTCACCTTGCTGGAGAATGAAAGCCTGTTGATCGCTGCCCTGCTGCACGATGCTGGCCAGCTGGTTTTCGCCGATCTGGCTGAGATCGGCCAGATTTTCGTTGCCTTGCTGCAACACCTGTGCGGTCTGGCCATCGGGTAACTGCCTGGCGAATGCTGCCGGATTGTCGAGGCTGAATGGGGCTTCGGCCAGGTCGGCGTTGTCCAGCAGGTCGGCCGCATGAAGCGATGCGTGGCAAACGAGCAGGAGGGCGGCGAACAGGCCGCGGCGAAACAGGGCTAGACGATCCATGCTGGCACCTCGGAGAAGTGCTTGGATTCTTGACCGGAGACGAGGCGGTGACTATCCATCGAACGGTGCAAAACAGCCACTCCGCGATGAGCGGAGCGGATTAATGCAGATCGAAGATCAAAGTTCATCACGATCCATGTCGAAGGTGTCCTGAAGTAAGTTCTGCAGTTTGCTGCGGTTGATCTCTTCCAATATGAGCTGTGCCGCTTGCATGGCAATCGACTCGATCTCCGCTACGTTGGGCTGGAGGAAGCGGCGGTAGACGGTGTATTGGCCGTATTCCACCCAGACCAGGCTGCCCCAACGCGCTGAGGGGCGTTCGCGAATCACCAGGTCGCTCTCAAGCTCGCTGGCGTCCTGCAATTGGAAACTCAGGTAACGGTGGAAGTCGTGGCCGAAGCGGGTGATGGTGTTGTCTATGATCAGCCCGCTCAGTTCCGCCTCGGCATCTGCCTGTTCCAGCGGTTCCTGCGCCTGCAATGGGCTGAGCAGGGCAAGCAGAAGCAGGCCGAGCGTCAGGCGTGACACGACTCGGACCAATCCAGCCGACCGCGTAGCAGGAACGCCGCTTCGGCACGGTTGGAGGCGCCGATCTTGCGCAGCAGGTTGTGAATGTGACTCTTGATGGTATGTGGGCTCAGGCACAGTTGCTCGGCGATCTCGGCGTTGGATAAGCCCTTGCCGGCCAGGCTGAGAATCTCACGCTCGCGCAGGGTCAGCGACGGCTTGCTGCCGGCCAGCTGGCGCATGCGCCGCCACTGACTGAGCAGGCGCTCGGTCAGTACCCGCGGCAGCCAGTCACCGCCATCGAGCAATACCTGAATGCCATCGAGCAGGTGCTCACGCGTGGCGTGGCTGTAGAACACGCCGCGAATGCCGGGATGCTTGTCCACCAGCTGTTCGGCCTGTTCCGGAGCGATATTCACCAGCGCTACGGGTGTCTGCTCTTCGAGCTGATCGATAAGCGTTGAAAGCTGTTCGGTCTGGCTGTTGCCCGCATCGACCAGATAGAGATCGCTAGTCTCTCGGCTGGCTTTCTCGAGCCGGGCCAGGGCCACGTCCAGTTGAGCCTGTTCACCAAGAAAGTGTTTGAAGAACAGTCCCAGGAGTTCATTACCGGTAAGCAGGGTGACGGTAGGCCGGTTACGTTCCTGGTGGGAGAAATCCGCTTCGTCCATGTTCAATCCTTGGTCTGGGTGCCGTTATGCTGCGTAGAAAAGTTACTAAACGACCGACGCAAAATGACGAAGTTCAGCGTTCACGCTGCGATTGAGGGGGGATCTGCGCTCGCTTGGAGACAACCCGACGGGCGGTTGGTTAAACGATCAGGTGGAGTGAATGGACTAAGGTGAGTCAATCACCCATACGATGGACTCGGCATGAGCGAACCCCCACGCGAACTCACACACCGTGCGTTGCTCACTGGCTTGCTGCTCGGCGCATTGTTGACGCCTTCGAATATTTACTCCGGGCTGAAGATCGGTTGGTCGTTCAATATGTCGATCATCGCGCTGCTGGTCGGCTTCGCCTTCTGGCAGAGCTTGGCGCGAGCCTTGCGCCGGCCTGCCTGGTCGCTGCAAGAGAGCAACATCAACCAGACCGCTGCATCGTCCGCCGCGTCGATCATCTCCAGCGGCCTGGTGGCGCCGATACCCGCCTATACGCTGATCACCGGTCAGCAGCTCGATACGCTTCCGCTGATGGCCTGGGTGTTCTCGGTGAGCTTCCTCGGTATCTGGGTCGCCTGGTACTTGCGCCCGTCGCTGATCGTGCAAGCCGGGTTGCGATTCCCGGAAGGCATGGCGACGCTGGCCACTATGCAACAGATCTACAGCCACGGCGCAGAAGCGACAAGGCGTTTGCTGGTGCTCGGTGCCGCCGCTGTGCTGGCGGCACTGAGCAAGCTGGTCGACAGCCTGCTGTGGTCGCTGCCGCGTTGGGCGCCGGGAGCCCAGCTGGAGCGGCTGACGTTCAGCCTCGAGCCGTCACTGCTACTGGTGGGCTTCGGTGGAATCATCGGCCTGCGAGTCGGTCTGTCGTTGCTGCTCGGCGCCGTGCTGGCCTGGGGTTTGCTCGCGCCTTGGTTGATCGCCGAAGGGATGGTGGTGATGCCGGCGGATGCCAGCGGACCGCAGTTCGCGTTGTTGATCGAGTGGTTACTCTGGCCGGGGGTGAGCCTGATGGTGTGCGCCACGTTGACTTCTCTCGGGTTGCGCATGCTAGGCGCGCGCCAGGAGAACTCGGCCCGCCGCTCGAGACTGAGCCGCCCCGACACAATGCCGCTGCTCGGATTGGCGTCGGCGTCGTTATTGGTGGTGAGCTTGCAAATGACGCTGTTCGGTATCGATCCATTGATGGCGGCCTTATCCATCCCGCTGGCGGTGCTGCTGGCCATGGTGGCGGCGCGGGTGGTGGGGACCACTGGCATCCCGCCAATCGGCGCCATCGGTCAGCTGTCGCAGCTGAGTTTCGGGGTAATTGCGCCCGGCCAGGTGGCAATCAATCTGATGAGCGCCAACACCGCCGGCGGTGCGGCAGGGCAGTGCACCGACCTGCTCAACGACTTCAAGGTCGGCCACGCCATCGGCGCGGTACCTTCGCGCCAAGCCGTGGCGCAATGTCTGGGGGTTCTGGTCGGCAGTCTCGTCGGGGTAACGGTCTACCAACTGCTGATCCCTGATCCGCAGGCAATGCTGATCACCGCCGAATGGCCGGCGCCCGCGGTGGCCACCTGGAAGGCCGTGGCCGAAGCGCTGACCGCAGGAATGGGCTCGATCGGCACCGATATACGCTGGGCGATGTTCGTTGGCGCCCTGGTCGGTATCGTGCTCGGAGCGCTGGAGGGCCTGTTGCCGTTGAAGCGGTTGCGCTGGCTGCCGAGCTCCGCGGCGCTGGGGCTGGCATGCATCATCCCCGCGTCGATTTCGCTGATGATGGCGTTCGGTGCGCTATTGGCCTGGCTGTTCGCGGCGCGGTGGGGCAGCCTCGCCGAGCGATTCGTGATCGTGGCGGCAGCCGGGCTGGTTGCTGGCGAGAGCATGGCCGGCGTAGGCATTTCGCTGTGGCAACTGTTGCGCTGAGGCGGAAACGATGCCGCTTTGTCTTTCGCTGGACACGACGATGACGGCGTCGAGCGGTCATGCCTGTGAATTGACGACGAACGGTCGCGCGCGGCAGGCGGCCTGGCGTGGCCTTTTGAGACGTTCGAGAAAGAATTTGTATCGTCTTCGATGCAACCCCTGTGCTTGCCGAATGCCGGAATAGAGGTAACCCATGGAAAAAGGAGAGCGCACATGCAAATGACAAAACTAGCTGCCTTGACTCTGGCCGGTCTGATGTCCACGGGTGTTTTCGCCGCGGGCACAACCGACAGTGACAGTGCCACCAGTGGCGAAACCAAGCACGAATCGATGGATGGCAAAACCACCGATGACACCAATCGCTCGGGCATGACCACCGGCGCAGGTACCACTACCGGCACCGGCGCCGAAGCAGGTCCCGGCACCGGAACCGGCACCAGCGTGGGCAATACCACGGGCACCGGTAACAGCGCGACCGGTACAGGCACCGGGTCCGGAACCGGCAGCTCCGGCGGCACGGGTAACTGACGCGGCCGCAGCCAGATGAAAGCCCCGGCCGATGGCTGGGGCTTTTTACTTCAGGCAGCGCTGACGCCTGGCGTATCGTTGAAGGCCGTTGCTGCGCAAGGCTGCCGAGCTGCCACTTCAGGAGGGAGCCATGGATCTGCGTCTTTCGTTTTTCGTAACCAGCCTGGCGCTGGCATCTACAGCATTCGCGACCGGCACCGGCCCGACGCTGCCGGAGAAAAGCCGCGAGCATCCCTTGGACAATCGCGAGCCACGTCAGGAAGTGATCGATCGGCAGGATGACAGTCAGCGCCAGCCACGCCCACCCACGCTTGAGGCGCCACCG
>DPSI01000545.1:1106-8347 GCA_003527165.1 Pseudomonas sp. | reverse complement strand
CCGCCTCACCGAGCTGACAGCTGGCCCCAGTATGGCTCTAGATTCTTGCGTCGGCTGCGAAACTCGCCCTGCCAGCTGTTGTTCTTCGCCAAGCGGGATGAGGTGTCGAAAAGCAGCTCGCTGAGGTTTTCCAGTGCTGTCAGCTCGGTGAGGCGGCGCCCGCGGACTTCATCGGCAGAGAATTGCGTGATGGCGGTAAAGCTCGGATTGACGTAATCGACGACACCGTTCTTGTCGACCAGAATGAACGCGCTTGCGCTCTGGTCTATCGCCCGTTGGAACAGATGCAGGGTATGCGTGGCGCTGAGTCGTTGCTGGTTGGCCAGCACTTGTGCGTACTGGTCGGCCAACTCGCCCGCGAAGGCCGCCTCATCGGCATGCCAGGCGCGCGTACTACCTGAATGCTCCAGGCAGAGCACGCCGATGACTTCGCCACCGACCCGAATGGTCGCGTCCAGGATGGCGGTGATCCTGCGCGGCTTGAAGAAACTGTTGGCCAGCTCCTCGGTGCGGGGATCCTCCAGAACGTTAGACACGCCGATGGCTCGGCCGCTGTGCAGCGCTTCTATGTAGCGAGGGTAGGCGGCTACGTCCAGCGCTGAGGGGTATTCGTAGCTGTCGTTATCACGTCGGTAGGCAACAACGGCTTCGAGTTGGGTGCCGTTCAGGTGCCAGATCGCCGCTCCCGCGATGCCATAGGCTTCGCTGGCGGCCTGAGTGATCAGTTGTGCAGCTTCAAGCTGGGGATCGGCTGAACTGTAGCGGTGCCGGGCCAGGCGCACGATTAGGCTCTGCTGCGCGCGTGAGCGAATCAGATGTTCGAGATGCACATCGGTGGTTGGCTGGTAAACATCCGCTGAAAGCTTGAGCGTGGAATCCGGCGAGTCCAGGGGGGGCGTTGCTTCTGATGAATACGGCTCGATAACCAGGTAGCCACGCAGAAGCTCTCGACCATACTGTTGGCAGAGCTCGCCAATCTCCAACATATCCAGCAAGCCGTTGGCGGTGTGCAGACGATACCGTATGGAATAGTGGCCCTGGGTCGCCAGCTGTGCCTGAATGACATCGTGCGTTCGCAGACGCACCGCAGGCTCCATCAAGCTGGCATATGGCGAATCTATCAGCGAGCACAGTTCGTGCGCCGGCAGGCCAAAGTGGCGTTCACAAGCGGGGTCCAGGTACAGCAATGCCCAGCTGGATTCGTTCAAGCGCTCGAAGCGCAGCATCCCGAGCCTGGAAGGCACTGGCAACTGCGTCACAACCTCGGTCGCCAGACGGCTGGCGGCATCGGTATGTATTTTCATCGAGCGGTTTGCTTCCAGTATGCTGCGGGAGTCGTCTCGCTGGCCGAAGATTGCGGCATTTTCGTTGGCGAAACGATGGCCAAATAATATTAAGTTACGGCAAGGGTGCATCATGCAGCAGAGACTGACAAGCCTGCTTTCGAAGTTACTGTTGATCTCGTTTTTTCTAGTTCCCGGCGTACCGCTGCAGGCTGCCGAATCGGGCAGTTTGGGTTCAGAGGAGTCGGTTAAATACCTGGCGGAGTTGAAGGCGCTGTATCTTACTTCGGATGAGCGAAAAGCCCTGCTTGCACATAGCAATGCCTTGCTGGAAACCCACCGGTTGAAGGCGGCCTACCAGGTCGGTCAGACCAATCCGCAGGACCTGGACTATCGCCTGAGCGTGGGTGCAACCGGGGCAATTGCGTATCCGTGAAGAGCGGCGCGACGGGTCCGGCAACATTGCCGTGCGCAACCACAGCCTTTCGGTGTTCGGTATGGACCCTTATATCCACTATCAATGCCCGCTGCAGGGTTTGGTGTGCGTGTTCAATAGTCCGGCTGGCGGTGAACCCTGGTTAACGATCCTGCGCGATCCCAAGGGCGCCGAAGAACTGGCAAAGGCATTGTCTTTCCTGTTTCGTAACTTGCAAAAGGGCTGAGGTGAGCCTCGCCCCGGCATTGAACTAGCTGTACTGCACGAGTCCCCACAAAAAACCCGCCGGGCGGCGGGTTTTTTTTTGCTCAAACAATCACAGCAACATCGTACGGATGTCCGCCAACAGCTCGGACAGGCGCTTGGTGAAGCGCGCCGCCGCAGCGCCGTTGATGACGCGGTGGTCGTAGGACAGCGACAACGGCAGCATCAGCCGAGGCTGGAAGGCCTTGCCATCCCATACCGGCTGCATCGCCGCCTTGGACACACCGAGAATTGCCACTTCCGGCGCGTTGACGATCGGAGTGAAGCCGGTACCGCCAATGTGGCCGAGGCTGGAGATGGTGAAGCAGGCGCCCTGCATGGCATCCGGCGACAGCTTCTTGGTGCGGGCCTTCTCGGCCAGCTCCGCCGCTTCGTCGGCCAGTTGCAGCAGACTCTTCTGATCGACGTTGCGAATCACCGGGACCATCAAGCCGTCCGGCGTATCAACGGCGAAGCCGACATGCACGTACTTCTTGCGGATCAGCGCCTTGCCGCTCGGTGCCAGCGAACTGTTGAAGTCCGGCAGTTCCTTGAGCAGGTGCGCGCAGGCCTTAAGCAGCAGCGGCAGCACGGTTAGCTTGACGCCGGCCTTTTCTGCGATCGCTTTCTGCGCGACGCGGAAGGCTTCCAGCTCGGTGATATCGGCCGACTCGAACTGAGTCACGTGCGGCACGTTGAGCCAGCTGCGGTGCAGGTTGGCGGCACCGACCTGCATCAGGCGGGTCATCGGCACTTCTTCGATTTCACCGAAACGGCTGAAATCGACGGTCGGGATCGGCGGGATGCCCGCGCCACCCGTCGCGCCTGCGGCCGGAGCCTGCTTGGCCTTGTTCATCATGTTCTTGACGTAGGTCTGAACGTCTTCCTTGAGAATCCGCCCCTTCGGTCCAGTGCCCTGGACGTCGGCCAGCTCGACACCGAACTCGCGCGCGGTCATGCGTACCGCAGGACCGGCGTGCACCTTGCTGCCGGCCTTACTTGGACCACTCACCGCCGGAGCCGGTGTCGCAGCGGCCTTGGCCTCCGGTACGCCCTGCTTGTTCGGTGCGACCGCTTGCTGTTGCGGCGCCGCTTCCTGCGGCTTGGCTTCGGCTTTCTTCGTCGGCGCCGCGCCTGCCACCTTGAGGGTGAGGATCAGGTCGCCGGTCTTGGCCTCGTCGCCCATCTTGATCGACAGCGATTCCACCACGCCCGCCTTAGGCGCCGGGATTTCCATGCTGGCCTTGTCGGACTCCAGCGTGATCAGCGACTGATCCGCCTCGACGCTGTCACCGGCCTTGACCATGACTTCGATGACGTTGGCGCTGCCGCTGGAGCCGATGTCCGGGATACGAACCTCTTCCACGGTCTCGCCAGCAGCTTCGGCAGGTTCTTCGGCCGTCTGCTCGGTCGGCTTTTCCCCCTGGCTTTGCGTCTGGCCTGTCGGTGCACTGCTAGCCGCTGCCGGCTTGCTTGCTGTTGCGCCCTTGAGGATCAGAATCAAATCACCGGTGCCGACCTCGTCGCCCACCTTGACCGAAATGCTCTCGACCACGCCCGCGGCTGGAGACGGGATCTCCATGCTGGCCTTGTCGGATTCGAGCGTGATCAGCGGTTGCTCGGCCGCGATGGTATCGCCGGCCTTGACCGAAATCTCGATCACGCTGGCTTTGCCGGATGAGCCGATATCCGGGACCTTGATTTCCTGCGATTCGCCCTCCTCGGCAGAGGCCGAAGGATTGTCGTCGCCCGGAGGCGTAGGCGCTTCGGCTTCATCGGTAGGGCCGCCGGAGGCTGCGCCGGCCGGCTCGGCGGCGGCTTGTGCCGGCGCCTCGCTGCTTTGACCGTCTTCGCTTTCCAGGTCCAGCAGCTCGTCGCCTTCTTTCAGGCGATCGCCGAGCTTGACCTTCAGGCTTTTCACCACGCCGGCTTTGGGCGCGGGGATTTCCATGCTGGCCTTGTCGGACTCGAGCGTCAGGATGCTCTGGTCGACTTCGATACGGTCGCCGACCTTGACGAACAACTCGATTACTTCACCCTCACCGCTGCCGATGTCGGGTACGCGTATGGTTTCACTCACAATAGGTTCTCCTGTGCGCACGCAGCATCAGCAATCCAGCGGATTGCGCTTCTCGGGGTCGATACCGAACTCGGTGATGGCGTCGGCCACGACCTTGCGTTCGACGGCGCCGCGATCGGCGAGTGCCTGCAATGCGGCGACGGCAACCCAGCGACGGTCGACTTCGAAGAAGTCACGCAGCTTGGCGCGCGAGTCGCTGCGGCCGAAACCGTCGGTACCCAGCACCTGGTATTCGCGGGACGGAACCCACTGACGGATCTGATCGGCGAACAGCTTCATATAGTCGGTGGAGGCGATGACCGGACCCTCGCGGCCTTCCAGGCACTGCTCGACGTAGCTCTTGCGTGGCTCTTCGGTGGGGTGCAGGCGATTCCAGCGATCCACTGCCAGCCCGTCGCGACGCAGCTCGTTGAAGCTGGTGACGCTCCAGACGTCGGCGCCCACACCCATCTTGGCGAGGATGTCCACTGCAGCGCGCACTTCGCGCAGGATGGTGCCGGAGCCCAGCAGCTGTACGCGATGCTTGAAGTCGCCCTTGGCTTCCTCGAGCAGGTACATGCCCTTGATGATGCCGTCCTCCACACCCTGCGGCATGGCCGGCTGCTGGTAGTTCTCGTTCATCACGGTGATGTAGTAGTAGACGCTCTTCTGCTGCTCCATCATCTCGTGCATGCCGTGATGCATGATCACCGCCAGCTCGTAGCCGTAGGTGGGGTCGTAGCTGCGGCAGTTGGGGATGGTGCTGGCGAGGATGTGGCTGTGACCGTCCTCATGCTGCAGACCTTCACCGTTCAGCGTGGTGCGCCCGGAGGTGCCACCCAGCAGGAAGCCGCGGGTCTGTGCATCACCCGCCGCCCAGGCCAAGTCGCCAATGCGCTGGAAGCCGAACATCGAGTAGAAGATGTAGACGGGCAGCATCGGCTGGTTGTAGTTGCTGTAGGCGGTACCCGCGGCCATGAACGAGGAGAACGCGCCGGCCTCGTTGAGACCTTCCTGCAGGATCTGGCCGTCCTTTTCTTCGCGGTAGTACATCACCTGGTCGCGGTCGACCGGTTCGTACAGCTGCCCCACCGGGGAGTAGATCCCCAACTGGCGGAACATGCCCTCCATCCCGAAGGTACGCGCCTCGTCGGCGAGAATCGGCACGATGCGCTTGCCCAGATCCTTGTCCTTGACCAGCTGCGAGAGGATCCGGCCGAACGCCATGGTGGTGGATATTTCACGGTCGCCCGAGCCGTCCAGCACCGCCTTGAGCGTTTCCAGCGGCGGTGTCGGGATGCTGAAGCTCTTCGGCCGGCGCTGCGGCAGATGCCCGCCCAGCTTGTCGCGGCACTTGCGCAGGTACTTCATCTCCGCGCTGTCTTCGGCCGGGCGGTAGAACGGCAGCTCTTCGAGTTGCGAGTCGTTGACCGGGATGTCGAAGCGGTCGCGGAATTTCTTCAGGCTGTCGATATCGACTTTCTTGGTGTTATGGGCGATGTTCTTCGCCTCACCGGCACCGGTGCCGTAGCCCTTGATGGTCTTGGCCAGGATGACCGTCGGCTGACCCTTATGGTTGACCGCCTGGTGGTAGGCCGCATAGACCTTGTAGGGGTCGTGGCCGCCGCGGTTGAGCTTCCAGACTTCTTCGTCCGAGAGCTTCTCGACACGCTTGAGCAGTTCCGGATCGGCACCGAAGAAATGCTTGCGCACGTAGGCGCCGTCTTTGGCCTTGTAGTTCTGGTACTCGCCGTCGATCGCCTCGTCCATGCGACGCTGCATGCGACCGTCTTCGTCGACTGCGAACAGTGGATCCCACATGCGGCCCCAGATGACCTTGTTGACGTTCCAGTTGGCGCCTTTGAACACGCCTTCCAGTTCCTGGATGATCTTGCTGTTGCCGCGAACCGGGCCGTCCAGGCGCTGCAGGTTGCAATTGATGACGAACACCAGGTTGTCGAGGTTCTCGCGGCCCGCCAGGGAGATCGCGCCGAGGGTTTCCGGCTCGTCGCATTCGCCGTCGCCGATGAAGCACCAGACGCGCTGCTTGCCCTTCGGGATGAAACCGCGGTTTTCCAGGTACTTCATGAAGCGCGCCTGGTAGATCGCGGTGATCGGGCCCAGGCCCATGGACACTGTCGGGAACTGCCAGAAGTCCGGCATCAGGTGCGGGTGAGGGTAGCTCGACAGCCCCTTGCCATCGACTTCCTGGCGGAAGTTGAGCATCTGGTCTTCGGTCAGGCGGCCTTCGAGGAAGGCGCGTGAGTAGATGCCCGGCGAGGCGTGACCCTGATAGTAGATCAGGTCGCCGCCATGCTCCTCGGTCGGTGCCTGGAAGAAGTAGTTGAAGCCGATGTCGTACAGCGTCGCGCTGGAGGCGAAGGTGGAAATGTGTCCACCCAGGTCTGGGTCTTTCAGGTTCGCGCGCATCACCATCGCCAGCGCGTTCCAGCGGACCAGGGAGCGAATTCGGCGCTCCATGAACAGGTCGCCGGGCATCTTGGCTTCGCGGGTGACAGGAATGGTGTTGCGGTACGGCGTGGTGATGCCGTAAGGAAGTGGCGTGCCGCTACGGGTGGCCAGTTCCCCCATCCGGGTCATCAGATAGTGGGCGCGGTCTTCACCTTCGCGGTCGAGTACTGACTCGAGGGCGTCCAGCCATTCCTGGGTTTCGACGGGATCGAGATCTTGCATGGCTTGCTCCAGGGCGGAAAGGCTTCCAGAATCGGTTGCCTGCTTCGCGGCCGGCTTTGTGGGCCGGTGCGTATATGTTCTTGGATATTTGGCCGGGGGTAGAGCCGGGCTCTGTAGTTTTACTACAAAACTACGGCTGATTCAGCCCCCTACAACATTCTTTCGTAGTAAAACTACATTCGCGGCGGGTCGGCCTGATCGGCTGGCTCTGGCGTCAAGGCCTCTAGCCCGGGCGCTCCCGCTGTCCCTGTAGCCATTCTTGCGCTAAGGAACTTTATGAGTTTGCCATCGCTGGTTGCATTGCCGACGTCACTCCAACCTTTGGTCACCCGTACCGAGGAGACGTTCCTCGGTGCGGTGCGCGACTCATCGGCACAGGCGGAGCAGCGTTTCGCCGCCTGGTCAGGGGCGCGTCGCGACGCGTTCGGTCGGGTATGTGCCGCCAGCGACTTCGTCAGCGAACAGGTTAGCCGAGATCCTGAACTGCTGCTTCAACTGGCCGAATCCGGGTTGCTGGAGCGCTCGT
>DPSI01000545.1:466-900 GCA_003527165.1 Pseudomonas sp. | reverse complement strand
GTCTGGCGCGCCAGCTACGGCGTTTTCGCAGCCGTCAGCAGGTGCGAATCATCTGGCGCGACTTGACCCGTCAGGCCGATCTTTCCGAGACCTGCGGTGACTTGTCCGACATGGCCGATGCCTGCATCGATCTCGCCTACCTGTGGCTGTACGCGCGGCATTGCGAGCAATTCGGCGTCCCGACCGGCCGGCGCACTGGTCAGGCGCAACAGATGGTCATCCTCGGCATGGGCAAGCTTGGCGCGCGCGAACTTAATCTTTCCTCGGACATCGACCTGATCTTTGGCTACCCCGAGGGTGGCGAAACCGTCGGGGCGAAGCGCTCACTGGACAATCAGGAGTTCTTCGTCCGCCTCGGCCAACGCCTGATCAAGGCACTCGATGCGCCGACGGTCGATGGTTTCGTCTTCCGCGTCGACATGCGCCTGCGGCCC
>DPSI01000545.1:0-268 GCA_003527165.1 Pseudomonas sp. | reverse complement strand
GTCGACATGCGCCTGCGGCCCTACGGCTCGTCCGGCTCGCTGGTGCTGAGCTTCAATGCGCTGGAACAGTATTACCAGGACCAGGGGCGTGACTGGGAACGCTACGCCATGATCAAGGCGCGCGTGGTCGGCGGCGATCAGGTGGCCGGCAAAGAACTGCTGGCAATGCTGCGGCCCTTCGTTTATCGGCGTTACCTCGATTTTTCCGCGATCGAGGCGCTGCGCACCATGAAGCAGCTGATCCAGCAGGAGGTGCGGCGCAAGGGCA
>DPSI01000541.1:490-4502 GCA_003527165.1 Pseudomonas sp. | reverse complement strand
GGCAAACGCATCTCCATCCCGGCGGACGGCTGCATCAGCCGCGGCAACCTTGTCGCCACCGTCGACCTCGACCGGCAAAATCGCACCCGCGTGCTGCGCCGGGGGCGGCGTGTACTGCTCGACAGGCTGCGTTAGCGAAGTTCCGGCAGCATTGCCCGCAACCTTTTGCGGCTGCGCCAGCACCATAGGCGCCGGCCGGCCGCGCTCGGCCCACCATTGCTCAGGGTCGATGCCCTCGACCTTGACCCGTGCCGTCCCGGTCTCCGCGTAGCCCAGCTTTTTCGCCGCGGCGAAAGACAGGTCGATGATCCGGTCAGAGTAGAAAGGGCCGCGATCGTTGACCCGCAGCACCACAGCCTTGCCATTGTCGAGGTTGGTCACCCGAACGTAGCTGGGCAGCGGCAACGTCTTGTGCGCCGCACTCATGCCGTAGAGATCATACTTCTCGCCGTTGGCGGTGGGCTGACCGTGGAACTTGGTGCCGTACCAGGATGCAGTCCCGGTCGCTTGATAGTTGCGGCCATCGCCGATCGGATAGTAAGTCTTGCCGAGTACCGTATAGGGATTGGCCTTGAACGGCCCGTTATGCGGTGTCGGCGTCGCGTCAGGAATGCTGGAGACATCGACATCCCACCAGGGCGCACCGTCCTTATGGGGGCGCACATAATCATCGGGGCCGCTATTCGAGGTAGACGCTGGCGACTGCGGCGTCGGCGAGGAGCCGCAACCGGCCACGAGGACAGCGACGGCTATCGCCGTCAACAACCGAATCCTCATGGTGTACCCCGCGCCTGAATCAGGCGCTCGGCAAGCTGATGCACTGCCATGGCGTACATCACGCTGCGGTTGTAGCGTGTGATGACATAGAAATTCGGCAAGCCTACCCAGTACTCTTCGCCTTCGGCACCGTCCAGGCGAAAGGCAGTCACCGCGGTGTCGTCCGCCGTCTCGGTTTCGGCCTGCCATTGCCAGCCCAGCTCACGCAACTCGGCGGCATTCTTGACCGGTTCCAGACCCTCTGTCAGACCTTCGTCATGGCGCTCGCCCGTGACCGTGGCACGTGCCACGACCGGAGCACCGGCCACCCAGCCATGCTGTTTGAAATAGTTCGCGGCGCTTCCGATGGCATCGACCGGATTCTTCCAGATGTCGATGTGACCGTCCGCATCGAAGTCCACCGCGTAAGCGCGAAAGCTGCTCGGCATGAACTGCGGCAGGCCCATTGCACCGGCATAGGAACCGGTCAGGGTCAGCGGGTCGACCTGCTCTTCGCGCGCCAGCAACAGAAACTCCTTGAGTTGCTGACGGAAGAACGGCTGGCGCGGCGGATAATCGAAGCCAAGGGTGGACAGCGCATCGATCACCCGATAATTGCCGGTGTTGCGGCCGTAAAAGGTCTCGACGCCGATGATCGCGACGATGACTTCGGCCGGCACGCCATATTCCTGCTCGGCACGCGCCAGCGCAGCCTCGTTTTCGCGCCAGAAATCGACACCTTGGGCGATCCGGGAATCAGTGATGAAGATGGGCCGGTATTCCTTCCAGGGCTTGACGCGTTCCGCCGGCCGGGAAATGGCGTCGAGAATTGCCTGTTTGCGCTCCGCCTGGGCCAGCATCTCAATCAGTTGCTCGCTGGCAAACCCGTAGTCCTGGGTCATTTCGCGAACGAAATCGGTTACTTTTTCACCTTGGTAATCTGCCGCAAAAGCCGCCGGAGTTCCGCCAACCGCACCGAACAGACTCGCCCCGCAGAGCACCCGTGCCAACCAGCCACGTCGTAATGGATTCAAGAAATTCACTCTAACCAACTTAGACCTGTGCGATCCACTTGCGATGGGTGTGGATCGACATCAAAACCCCGAACCCTGATAGCAGGGTCACCAATGAAGTGCCGCCAAAACTGATAAAGGGCAACGGCACCCCTACGACTGGCAGCAGCCCGCTGACCATACCGATATTGATGAAAACATATACGAAGAACGTCATCGTAAGCGCGCCGGCAAGCAGTTTGCCAAACAGGGTCTGCGCCTGGGCCGTGATCACCAGCCCTCGCGTGATCAACAGCAAATACACCAGCAGCAGCAGGCAGACGCCAACCAGGCCGAACTCTTCAGCCAGGACCGCAATGATAAAGTCCGTATGGCTTTCGGGCAAAAAATCCAGGTGCGACTGGGTGCCCAGCAGCCACCCCTTGCCGAACACCCCGCCCGAGCCAATCGCCGCCTTGGACTGGATGATATTCCAACCGGTCCCCAGCGGATCGCTTTCCGGGTCGAGGAAGGTATGCACACGCTGTTTCTGGTAGTTGTGCAGAACGAAATACCACATGGCGACGGCGATAGGCACCAGGGCCGCGATCGCACCCAGGATCCAGCGCCAGCGCAGCCCGGCGATGAACAGTACGAACGCACCGGAAACCAGCACAAGCAGTGAGGTGCCCAGATCCGGCTGCTTGAGGATCAGCACGAAGGGCACCAGAATCAGGGCCAGACTGACCATGGTGTGCTTGATACTCGGCGGTAATGCACGAGCGGACAGGTACCAGGCGATGGTCATCGGCATGATGATCTTCATGAATTCGGACGGCTGAAAGCGAATCACACCGGGGATATTGATCCAGCGGGTCGCCCCCATTGCCGTATACCCGACGAATTCCACCGCAAGCAACAGCGCGACGACGGCCAGATAGCCGAGCGGCACCCAGCGCGCCATGAATCTCGGCTCCAGCTGTGCGATGACTAGCATGGCACCCAGGCCGAGGCCATAGGATGTCGCCTGCTTGATCAGCAGGTCCCAGTTCTTGCCACCGGCCGAATAGAGAACGAACAGGCTGCCGGCCGCCAGCAGCAGCAGAAGCAGCAACAGCAACCCATCGATATGCATGCGCTGTAGCAGCGTCGCCCGGCGACGCATCACATCGGAAGTCGATAATGTGCGGTCGAATGTCCCGCTCATGGCTTGGGTCCCTCTGCTGTCAGCGGCGGCGCATACTCGGCCTTCAGCTCGCCCGACGCATTCAGCAGCCAAGCGTCCATGACCTGTTTGGCCACCGGGGCTGCAACACCGGAGCCGGACTCACCGTTCTCGACCATCACCGCCACGGCGATTTGCGGATCATGCACGGGCGCGAACGCAACGAACAAAGCGTGATCACGATGCCGTTCGGCAAGCTTGCCGCTGTCGTATCGCTCCCCTTGCTTGATGGCAACCACTTGCGCGGTACCGCTCTTGCCAGCAATGCGATAGAGGGCCGCGTCGCCGACCTTCTTCGCGGTACCGCGCGCGCTATGCAGGACCTTTTCCATCCCGCCGATCGCGGCATTCCAATAGCGCGGATCTCGCAGTTGGATATCCGGCATCGGCTCCGGATCGACAGGAGGAACGCCCTCGATGCTTTTCGCCAGATGCGGCCGAACCCACTGGCCGTGAGTTGCCATCAGCGCAGTCGCCTGAGCCAGTTGCAGCGGGGTGGCCTGCATATAACCTTGCCCGATTCCGAGAATGACGGTCTCGCCCGGGTACCAGGGCTGGCGGTAACGCGCACGCTTCCATTCCCGCGACGGCATCAGACCGGCGGTTTCCTCGAACATGTCCAGCGCCACGCGCTGACCAATGCCGAAGCGGGTCATGTACTCGTGCATCCGGTCGATGCCCATCTTGTGGGCCAGGTCGTAAAAATAGGTGTCGTTGGAGCGCAGAATTGCCGTCTCCAGGTTCACCCAGCCGTCGCCACCCCGGTTCCAGTTACGGTATTTATGCTTCACGTTCGGAAGCTGGAAGAACCCCGGGTCGAACACTTTGCTTTCTTCCGTGACGACCCCGGCGTCGAGACCCGCAATCGCCATCATCGGCTTGATCGTCGAGCCGGGCGGGTACAAGCCGCGCAGTACGCGGTTGAATAGCGGCTGGTCAATCGAGTCGCGCAGCTCGCCGTAAGCCTTGAAGCTGATACCAGTGACGAACAGATTGGGATCGAAACTCGGCTGACTGACCATCGCCAGCACTTCGCCGG
>DPSI01000541.1:0-295 GCA_003527165.1 Pseudomonas sp. | reverse complement strand
CATCGCCAGCACTTCGCCGGTCGCCGGCTGCAACGCCACGACAGCCCCTCGACGCCCCGCCAACGCAGCCTCGGCCGCCTCCTGCAGCGCCAAGTCTAGAGTCAGGGTAATGTCCTTTCCCGGAATCGGATCGGTGCGCTTGAGCACCCGCAACACCCGTCCGCGAGCGTTTGTTTCGACTTCTTCGTACCCCACCTGGCCATGCAACGAGTCTTCATAAAAGCGCTCGATGCCGGTCTTGCCGATATGGTGGGTGCCGCTGTAATTGACCGGATCGAGCTGCTTGACCTCCGCC
>DPSI01000542.1 GCA_003527165.1 Pseudomonas sp. | reverse complement strand
AATGTGAACGAGGCGGTGCTCGCCAACTATCTGAAGAACGAATACCCCCAGACCGTGGCGGTGATCCTGTCCAAGGTCCGCACCGACCATGCCGCCCGCGTGCTGACCAGCCTGCCCGAGGACTTCGCCCTGGAATGCGTGCAGCGGATGCTGCGCATGGAGCCGGTTCAGCGCGAAATCCTGGACAAGATCGAGGCGACGCTGCGCACCGAGTTCATGTCCAACCTGGCGCGCACGTCCAAGCGCGACAGCCATGAGCTGATGGCCGACATCTTCAACAGCTTCGATCGCCAGACCGAGGCCCGCTTCATCGGCGCTCTGGAGGAACGCAACCGCGACGCGGCCGAGCGTATCCGCGCCCTGATGTTCGTGTTCGAGGACCTGTCGCGTCTTGATCCGGGCGGGGTCCAGACCCTGCTGCGCTCGGTCGAGAAGGACCAGCTGGGGCTGGCGCTGAAGGGCGCCTCAGACTCCTTGCGCGAAATGTTCTTCTCCAACATGTCCGAGCGCGCCTCGAAGATCATGCGCGAGGACATGGAATCCATGGGGCCTGTCCGCCTCAAGGACGTCGATAACGCCCAGATGGCCATGGTCCAGGTGGCCAAGGATCTGGCGGCGCGCGGCGACATCATGCTGGCCGGCCAGGGCGGCGACGACGAGTTGATCTACTGACATGAGCGCCCTCCCTTCCAACGCCGTCCCCTTCGCCTTCGACACCGAGTTCGGGGCCGACGGCGCCGTGCTGCGCGCCTCGACCTGGCAACCGACCAAGCGGTCCTTCGCACCGGCCGAGGTCGAGGCCCTGGTCGCCCAGGCGCGGCTTGCCTATGAGATGGAGTGGTACTTTCCGGCCATCCGCAGTATCAGCCAGGCGAAGTACTGGGACGACCTGGATATCCGCTTCCCGATGGCCTATCGCAGCAGCATGGTGAACGCCGCGAAGGCGCGGGAAATCCACCCGAGCTGGGTATTCGCCATCACTCGTCAGGAGAGTGCTTTCATGGCCGACGCCCGCTCGCATGTCGGCGCCACGGGACTGATGCAGCTAATGCCCGGTACCGCGAAGGAAACCGCTAGGCGTTTCGACATACCGCTGTCGTCACCGCAACAGGTGCTCAACCCCAACGTCAACATCCAGCTGGGCGCTGCCTACCTGAGTCAGATTTACGGTCAATTCAAGGGCAACCGGGTGCTGGCCTCCGCGGCCTATAACGCCGGCCCCGGTCGGGTTCGCCAATGGTTGAAGAATGCCGAACACCTGCCGTTCGACGTCTGGGTCGAGAATATCCCGTTCGATGAAACCCGCCAGTACGTGCAGAACGTGCTGACCTACTCGGTGATCTACGGCCAGAAGCTCAACGCACCGCAACCACTAGTGGAGTGGCACGAGCGCTACTTCGAAGCTCAGTGATGCGCCGATGGCGCTGAGGCGGCAAAAAAGCCAGAAACGCTCAACGCGGAGGCCAGCGATCAAGCGAAGGCACACGGAGCCAGGCATGGATGGACTGACGCTGGCGGCATGGAAACGACCCCTGCTCTACTTGGCCGGCTGTCACGCCTGAGACCGCGTACGCCTCTAGCCGGCCGGTGTTACTCGAGTACTTCGACCGGCATGCCCACCTTCAGCATGCCAGTGTTTTCGGCGATGAGATTCTGGCCGAAGAATACGCCGCCATTACCCTTTCGGTAGTTCATCAGCGTGGCCAGTGGCTCGCGGGTCGGATTCAGCTCACCGTTGAGCGGGTCGATGGTCGGGATGATGCAGCGCGAACACGGCTTGACCACGCGAAACTCCATATCGCCGATGCGAATGCGCCGCCAGCCATCCTCGGCGTAGGGTGCCGCACCTGCAATGACCAGATTCGGCCGAAACCGCCGTACGTCGAGCAACTGCCCCACTCGCGCCGACAGGTCGTCGAGCGAGCGCTGACCTATCAGCAGAAACGGAAATCCATCGCTGAACCCTGTTCGTTCGCCAGGTCGGGCGTAGTCCTGGTCGATTTGGATGCCCTGCGTGACCGGCAGATGTACCAGCCGGCACGGACGATCGAGCAAGCGCGTCAGCCACTCTGCCGCGACGTCACCGGCATCAGGCGCCTGCAGGCTCTCGCGCCAGATCAGCACGCCGCGCACAGCGCTTGCCGAACCAGGAACCGGCGCCCGCAGAGCGTCCATTCCGGGGGCGCTCAGCAGCAGTGCCGTTTCGCCCTGCCATCGAGCATTTAGCAGCGCCATTCGCGGCAGCACCCGCTGTGTCAG
This sequence comes from Pseudomonas sp., assembly GCA_003527165.1. GTDB lineage: Bacteria > Pseudomonadota > Gammaproteobacteria > Pseudomonadales > Pseudomonadaceae > Stutzerimonas. Next base: position 773 of record DPSI01000542.1, on the reverse strand, counting down.
GAATTTTCCGGTCGCGGCGTCCACGACCATCCAGCGGCGGTCGCCACTCAGACCGAGCTCGTCGCATCGACCCTCCTCAAGCAATTCAGCAGAGCCGGACTTGAGCGGAAAACGGTACAACGAGAAAAGGTGCATGCAGGTGTCTCGATCGAATAGGAGGTCAGCAGGTTTCGTCCCGCAACAGGCGTTCGCGGACGACGTCCACCAGTTTCTCCGGCTGGAACTTGGAAAGGAAGTTGTCACAGCCGACTTTCTTCACCATCGCCAGATTGAAGCTTCCGGAAAGGGAGGTATGCAGCACTACATACAGATCACGCAGGCGCGGATCGTTACGGATTTCGGTGGTGAGCCGGTAGCCATCCATCTCCGGCATTTCGGCATCGGTGAATACCATCAACAGGCGATCGGTGAGCACTTCTCCAGCATCGGCCCAGGCCTTGAGCCTGTTCAGCCCCTTCATGCCGTCAGTGGTGGAGTGCACGGTGATGCCGAGCTGGCTCAGGGTCTCGCGCAGCTGTGCCAGGGCGACGCTCGAATCATCGACACAGAGCACCTCCCGCCCTCTGGCGCGCTCGAGCAGCGGATCCGCCAGACGCTCCGGGGCGATGCTGGTGTTGTACGGGACGATCTCGGCCAGCACTTTTTCTACGTCGATGACTTCGACGAGCTTATCGTCGACCTTGGTGATCGCCGTGAGGTAATGCTGGCGTCCCGCCGTGGTCGGCGGCGGCAGTACCTCTTCCCAGTTGAGATTGAGAATGCGGTCCACCCCG
>DPSI01000379.1 GCA_003527165.1 Pseudomonas sp. | reverse complement strand
CCTGCAGCACATCCCTCGGCACGGTGCTGATCTACTTCATGAGCCCCGCATGGCCCTTGGCCGGTGTTGCCGTGACGCTGTGCCTGTTCGGCCTGGCGGCGTTGGGCTGGAACGGGGTGTACTTGGCGGAAGTGGCGCGTCTTGCTCCGCCTGATCGTATCGCCGAAGCGTCTGGTGGCTGCCTGGTCTTCACCTACGGCGGCGTGTTGCTGGGGCTGCCTGCATTCGCGCTGCTCATGACGCTGGTTGAACGTTACACCGATGTGTTCGGCTTGCTCACCTGCACGTCGTTGCTGAGTTTGCTGTTGCTGCGTGCGGCTGCGCGCGCCGATGATTCCGCCCCGAAAGGCGTTCCGAGTGCCGTTGGCGAATCGTCGATACGGCCACATTGACACCCTGGGAGCACATGCATGCAGGACGATATCTATTACTACGAACCTTCCAACGGGCACGGACTACCCCATGATCCGTTCAATGCAATCGTAGGTCCGCGTCCCATCGGCTGGATTTCTTCGCACAATGGGGACGGTGGACTGAACCTCGCCCCTTACAGCTTTTTCAACGCGTTCAACTACACGCCACCGAACATCGGATTCGCCAGTGTCGGTCGGAAAGACAGCCTGAACAACATCGAAAAAACCGGCGAATTCGGCTGGAACCTGGTCACCCGATCACTGGCCGAAGCGATGAATCAGAGTTGCGCAGCCGTCGCGCCCGAGGTTGACGAGTTCGTCTTGAGCAACCTGACGCCCGTGGCGTCGAAGGTGATCAAGACGCCACGGGTGCTCGAAAGCCCGGTGTCCTTCGAGTGCAAGGTGACCCAGATCATCCAGCTGCAGGGCGTGGACGCCGTGCCGGTGCCGACCTGGTTGGTCCTCGGCGAAGTCGTGGCCGTGCACATCGCGAAATCGCTGCTCAGCGATGGCATCTATGACACCGCGGCTGCTCAACCGGTCTTGCGCGGCGGCGGGGCCGCCGACTATTTCCAGGTCGACAGCGAGTCGCGCTTCAAGATGTACCGCCCGAGCTGACCTTGGGCACGGCCGAGTGCGGGCGGCTCATGGGCCAGCCCTGTCGGCGCTGGCGTTGCGCTGTTGGCTCCGGCGCAGCCAACGCAACATTCCCTCGGCCGCGGTCTTCCCGGTCGTGAAGCACGCGGTGAGCAGATAACCCCCGGTCGGCGCTTCCCAATCGAGCATTTCGCCGGCGCAGAACACGCCGGGAAGCTGGCGCAGCATCAGGTTGTCGTCCACTGCCTCGAACGGCACGCCGCCGGCGCTGCTGATGGCTTCGTCCAGCGGGCGCGGGCGCAGCAGGACGATGGGCAGCGCCTTGATCGACGCGGCGAGCGCCTCGGGGTTCTGGAAAGCCTCGGCACGGGTCAGCTCGCGCAGCAGGCCGGCCTTGACGCCATCGAGGCCCAGCTGGCGTTTGAGGTGCTTGGCCATGGATTGCGAGCCACGACGTCTGGTCAGCGCGCGAAGGACTTTTTCCAGCGAATGGTCGGGGAGCAGATCCAGCGCGACGGTGGCCTTGCCGTTCCGCGCGACGGCTTGGCGAATCTCGGCGGACAGCGCATAGACCAGGCTGCCTTCGATGCCCGTGGCGGTGACCACGAACTCGCCTTTGCGCGGTACGCCGCCAGGCAGCCCGAGGCTGACGGTCTTCAATGGCGCCCCGGCGAATTTTTCCTGCAGATGCTGGCTCCAGCCCGCCACCTCGAAACCGCAGTTGGCTGGGCGTAACGGGGCGACGTCGATGCCGCGATCTTGCAACAGCGGGACCCAGGCCCCATCGGAACCCAGTCGCGCCCAGCTGCCGCCGCCCAGCGCCAGCAGGACGGCATCGACGCTGACGCGGATCCCGCCGTCCGGGCCATGCAGCTGGAGGCTGCCGTCGGCGTTCCAGCCCAACCAGCGATGGCGCGTGTGTATCCGTACCCCGGCGTCGCGCAGGCGACGCAGCCAGGCGCGCAGCAGCGGGGCGGCCTTCATGTCGGATGGGAAAACGCGTCCGGAGCTGCCGATGAAGGTGTCGATGCCCAGCCCGTGAATCCATTCGCGCAGCGCCTCGGGGCCGAACGCCTCGAGCAGGCGGCGCAGCTCGGGCGCGCGTTCACGATAGCGGGCAACGAAGGGGTCGAACGCTTCGGAGTGGGTAATGTTCATTCCGCCGACGCCGGCCAGCAGGAACTTGCGGCCGACCGAGGGCATGGCGTCGTACAGATCGACTGCGGCGCCGGTCTGGCTCAGCACTTCGGCGGCCATCAGCCCGGCGGGGCCGCCGCCAATGATGGCGACGCGGGAAGGCGTAGGAATCGGAAGCATGGTTCAGGCCTGGCGGTGCGAGGCCTGCATTGTAGCGAATGCCGTTCCGATATCCGCAGACATCGATCGTGCAACCGCACTAGTAGGAGCGAGCGCGCTCGCGAATTGCAGCCACGCAAAAGCTTCGCCAGCCAGGACTCGGCGTCCCCCTGGCTCCTACAAATGCCCGAGCAGGTAGAAGTTGTTCAACCCAGCCCGTAGCGCCGCCACGCCTCGGCTGCACTGAAATGCAGCTGCGCATGGCGACGGGCCAGCAGCGCGCGGTCCTTGTCGTAGCCGCCGCCGATCACCCCGACCACCGGAATGTCCCGGCTCAGACAATGTTCGATCACCGCGCTGTCACGCATTGCCAGGCCCTCGTCACTGAGGTTGAGCAGGCCCAGCGCATCGTCGCGATGAACGTCGACACCAGCGTCATAGATCACCAGATCCGGCTGATACAGCGGCAACAGATAGTTGAGCGTATCGTCGACCGCCTTGAGGTACTGCCCATCGCCAAGGCCCGGAGGTAAGCCGATGTCCCAGTCGCTGCGCGCTTTTCGTGTCGGAAAGTTCTTCTCGCAATGCAGCGAAACCGTCACCGCATCGGCTGTATGCTCGAGAATCCGTGCAGTGCCGTCGCCCTGGTGCACATCGCAATCGAAGATCAGCACGCGCCCGACGCGGCCGCGTTCCAGCAGCGAGAGGGCGATAACGGCCAGGTCGTTGAAAATGCAGAATCCCGAGGCGTGATCGTAATGGGCATGGTGGGTGCCGCCCGCCAGATGACAAGCCAGCCCATGCTGCAACGCGAGGTCCGCAGCCAGCAGCGAGCCGCCCACCGCGCGGACGGTGCGCTGCGCCAACGGCGGGCTCCAGGGCAGGCCCAGGCGGCGCAGTTCCTCGCGACTCATATCGCCGCTGCAGTAGCGCTCGACATAGGCGCGGTCGTGCGCGAGCGAGAGCAAATCGGTCGGGCATAACTCGGGGCGCAACAGCGCCTCGTCTGTGGTCAAACCGCTGGCGACCAGGTGATCGCGCAACAGCCGGAACTTCTCCATGGGGAAGCGATGCCCCGGCGGCAGCGGCGGGCTGTAGTCGTCATGAAATATCAGCGGTAGGAACATCGATCGGCGCCCGGATAGTCAGCCGGAAGTATGCCGACTCGGCAACGGGCCGCTCAAGGAAGCAGAATGGAAGAAGCGATGGCGCGTCTCGAACTGGACACTCCACGCCTGCGCATGCGCGGTTGGCAGGATAGCGATCTCGACGCCCTTGCCGAGATGTGTGCCGACCCGCTGGTGATGCGTTATTTCCCGGCATTGCTCTCGCGCGATGAATGCGCCGCGGCGATGGCGCGCTGCCGGATTCATTTCACACGACACGGCGTCGGTTTCTGGGCGCTTGAGCGCAAGGACGATGGTCGCTTCATCGGCATGGCCGGGCTGGCCTGGACTCGCCTGCAACTACCGTTCTGCCCGGCTGTTGAGATCGGCTGGCGGCTCGCCAGTGACCAATGGCGGCAAGGCTTGGCCCTGGAGGCGGCGCAAGCATCGCTGACGTGCGCCTTCGAGCATTTACAGCTGCCAGAAGTGGTGGCATACACCGCCGCGGTCAATGAGCCGTCCAGGCAGCTGATGAGCGCGCTGGGCATGCAGCACGAAGCGCGAGACGACTTCGAACATCCGGGAGTGCCTGAGGGGCATCCGCTACGTGCTCACGTGCTGTACCGGATGATCCGTGATAACTGGGGCGATACCCGACGATAAGCGCAATTGCTGGAGCGAACCCGGTGAAATACGTAACATTGCGCGCTTGCCCGTGCTCGTATATCTAAAGGAACAACACCATGACCGACACCCTAGACACGCTGGTCAATCTGCTGTCGCTGGAACGAATCGAGGAAAACCTGTTTCGTGGCGCCAGCCAGGATCTGGGGTTTCCACAGTTGTTCGGCGGTCAGGTAGTCGGTCAGGCGCTGTCTGCTGCCAGCCAGACAGTAGCGCCGGAGCGTCATGTGCACTCCATGCACGGCTATTTCCTACGCCCCGGTGACTCTCATCAGCCGGTGGTCTACGACGTCGATCGGGTTCGTGACGGCGGCAGCTTCAGCACCCGTCGTGTCAGCGCGATCCAGAAAGGGCACACCATTTTTACCTGCAGCGCCTCGTTCCAGGCCGACGAGACCGGCTACGAGCATCAGTTGCAGATGCCTGAGGTCGAGGGTCCGGAAAATCTGCTCAGCGAGTGGGAGCTGATGCATAAGCTGACGCCGCTGGTGCCGCCGCGCGTAGCGGAAAAACTCCGCCGGCCCAAACCCATCGAGATCCGCCCGGTGACGCTGCAGGATCCGATCAATCCGCAGCCGATCGAGCCGATTCGGCACATCTGGTTCCGCGCCGATGGTTCGTTGCCGGACAATCCCGCATTGCACAAGTACCTGGTCGCCTATGCCTCGGACTTCAGCTTCATCGGCACCGCGCTGCAGCCCCACGGCGTCAGTTCCTGGAGCAAATTCATTCAGCTGGCGAGCCTCGACCATGCCATCTGGTTCCACCGCGAAGTGCGTGCGGACGAGTGGCTGCTGTATGCCATGGACAGCCCATGGGCGGGCAACGCCCGCGGTTTCGCCCGCGGCAGCATCTTCAACCGGGCCGGCCAACTGGTCGCGTCGGTAGATCGGA
>DPSI01000378.1 GCA_003527165.1 Pseudomonas sp. | reverse complement strand
CCAACTGAGCTAACGACCCAATGCGGGGCGCATGATACTGATTTGATTGAGCAAATCAACTTTTTTGGAAAAAAAATTACCAATAGCGAGTCGGATCCGAGACGCCGGCCTCTTCGAAGCCCGCCGCTCGCAGGCGACAGCTATCACATTTGCCACAGGCACGGCCCTCGTCATCGGCCTGATAGCAAGAGACAGTCATGGCGTAATCGACGCCCAGCCGAACACCAGCCTGAACGATCTCCGCCTTGCTCAGCCTTTGCAAGGGTGCGCGAATGGTAAAGCCCTGCCCTTCCACACCAGCCTTTGTCGCAAGGTTGGCCATGCGCTCGAACGCCTCCACGAACTCTGGCCGGCAGTCGGGGTAACCGGAATAATCGATCGCATTCACTCCGATGAAAATCTCCCGCGCACCAAGCACCTCTGCCCACCCCAACGCCAGCGATAGGAATACGGTGTTGCGAGCTGGCACGTAGGTTACCGGAATCCCGTCGGCCAACTCTTCCGGCACCGCGATACTACTGTCGGTCAGTGCCGAGCCGCCGATGCCGTTCAGATTCATGCTGACGACCTTATGCTCGACCACCCCCAACTGCCGCGCGACTCGCTCTGCCGCCAGCAGCTCGGCACGGTGGCGCTGACCGTAGTCGAAGCTCATGGTGTAACAAGCGTACCCTTGCGCCATTGCCATCGCGACCACGGTTGCAGAATCGAGCCCGCCAGAAAGAAGAATCACGGCTTTCTTGTCAGTCATAGTGGTTACCTTTCAAAAATACTGGCGCCTTCGCGAGGCGAAAGACGCTCGCGGCGGGTGTCAATGGCCGGGTGCGTCGTTCCAGAGGATCTTGTGCAGCTGAAGCTGCAGTCGCACCGGGAGATTATCGCTGACGATCCAATCGGCCAGCGCGCGAGCATCAATCTGCCCATGACTGAGCGAAAACAGTACTTCGCCCGCACGTGCATCCAGTCGGTATTTGATGAGCTTTGGACACAGACCAGTCGTACTCTTCACGCGAGCAGATCACGAACTTCACTTGATCGTTGGTTGTTAGCTGGCCGATATTCTCGTATCGATTGCGCCCCATCTGGGTCGAACCGGGCGTCTTCAGGTCAACGACCCGACTCACCCGATGGTCTGTACCGGAGATAGTTAGCGCACCATTGGCCTCCCGCGACACCTCGTAGCCGGCGTCGCAGAGCTGACGCAACAAAATCTCGGAAATTCGCAGGTTTTTTTGCATATCAGCCACGGGCGTGACGGCTAAACAGGCCATCCGCCTCCGTTGCGAAAAGGGGCGCAGATTCTAACGAAAAACCCGCCGATGGGCGGGTTTTGTTCATCACTGTATCGGCTTAACGATTCAGCTGACGCTGAGCCAACTGCGCGGCCGAGCTGTTCGGGTAGTCGGCCATGACCTGACGGAGAATCCCGTTGGCTTTGTCACGGTTGCCCAGGCGTATCTCGACATCAGCCAGCTTGTACAGCGAATCCGGCACTTTGTTGTGCTGCGGATATGCCTGACTAACTTTGGCAAAGGCCTGCCCTGCGCCTTGCAGATCGCCCTTGGCGAGATTCACCTCGCCCAGCCAATATTGGGCATTGCCCGCGTACGGGCTGCGGGGGTATTTACGCAGAAAGGCGGAAAAGGCCTGACTGGCCTTATCGAAATCCTTCGCCTTGATCAAATCAAACGCGGCGTCGTAATACAGCTTCTCCTTTTCAGGATCGACTGACTGACTATTCGCCACCTCTTGCGTCGAAGCGACTGCCGGCGCCTGTACAGACCCGCCGGCATCAGCTGTGCCCGCGGCTGTCGAATTCTGGCTAACCGATCCGCCCGATGAGGCGTTCGACAAGCGACTGTCCAAATCCTGATAACGCTCCAGCCCTTCCTGTTTCAGGCGCTGGATCTCGTTCTGTTGCACTTCCAGCATCCCGCGCAGTTGCGCGATCTCTTCCTGCATCTGCTGGAGCTGAACGAAGAGCATGCCCTGTGCTGAAGACGGAGCTGACGCTCCGCCCCCGGCATAGGCACCGCCAGTATCCGCCCCAGTGGAATAACCCGACTCAGGCGCACCACCTCGGGTTTGCGAGTCGTATTCCACCACCGGGACCTGGGCCATCGCGAAAAGCGGCAGACCAAGTGCGATAAGCGTCAGAGCGTAACGGTGCTTGAGCATGGCTTATTACTTACGCAGTTCAACGCGACGGTTCTGAGCCCAGGACTGCTCGTCGTTACCCATGGCAACCGGACGCTCTTCACCGTAGGAAACCAGCTCAAGCTGTGCAGGAGACACGCCCTGCAGAACCAGATAGCGCTGCACGGCCATGGAGCGACGCTCGCCCAGAGCCATGTTGTACTCGCGAGTACCGCGCTCGTCGGTATGCCCCTCCAGTACGACACGGTTGCCGGCGGACTTCAGATCCTTGGCGTGAACATCCAGAGCGCGCATGGCTTCCGGCTTCAGGTCGGAACTGTCGTACTCGAAGTAGAAAGTGGTAATGGCGCGCAGAGCGGCTTCTTCGCCACTCATGCTGCCGTCGATGGCACCGCTGTCAGCACCATAGCCAGCGTTCGGATCGATGGCAGTGGAACCTTCGCCAGAGTCGTCGCCACCCTTGGACGAACAACCAACGGCTACAGCCATAGCCAGAGCCAGCGCAGCGAACTTACCGAATTTCAGCATTTCCATGTGTAACAACCCCAGATGTGTTTTTGGTTAGGTAAAGCGTTGATACCGCATCAGTTCAGGTAAGGGGACCACGATGGCTCACGGACTTCGCCTTGAGCAGTAGGAAGCGGGAGCCTAACTCGACCATTGATTGATACGAGCATCAAGACTCCCCGGCCCTGCTGGCGGGTCGCGTAGATTAGCATGGTGCCATTAGGCGCAACAGTGGGCGACTCATCTAAACTCGTGTCGGAGAGTAGCCGCAAATTGCCGCGCTGCAGGTCCTGCGCTGCCACCTTGAAGTTGGTATAGCCCTCCTGACGATGGATCATCACCAAGGTCTTCTCGTCTGCGGAAAGCTTTGGATTGGCATTGTAGTTACCCACGAAGGTTACCCGTTCGGCATTATTGCCACCCAGACGCTGCTTGTAGATCTGAGGCTTGCCGGCGCGATCCGAGGTGAAGTAGATAGTCTGACCATCAGCGCCCCAGAAAGGCTCCGTGTCGATCGCATAATGATTGGTGAGCCGCTGCAGCTGGCGCGACCCGAGATCCATCACGTAGATCTCCGGATTGCCATCCTTCGACAGCACGAACGCCAGGCGATTGCCGTCCGGTGAAAATGCCGGCGCCCCGTTGAGCCCTTCGAAATTGGTGATCTGCTCGCGGCGGCCGGTATCGATGTGCTGCATGAAAATGCGCGGACGCTTTTGCTCGAACGAAACGTAGGCGATACGGCGGCCATCGGGTGAGTAGCGAGGCGACAGAATGGGCTCACGCGACTGCAACAGCGTCACTGCGCGCGCACCGTCGTAATCGGAACGCTGCAAGGTGTAGCGCGTGTTTGCCCCGCCGAGACGTTCGACGGTGACGTAGAGCAGACGCGTCGAGAACGCGCCCTTGATGCCCGTTAGCCTTTCAAAGGCCTGATCGGCTGCGTAGTGTGCCATATCCCGCAATTGATCCTGGGTGCCGCCGACGGTGCCAGTCATAACCTGTTGTTCGGTGGTTGCATTGAACACTTCGTAGCGGATCTGCAGCTTGCCGGCGGAGGGCTCGATATTTCCGACCATGACGTATTGGGCACCCAGCGCCTTCCAGTCACGAAAGATGATTTCGCTGCCACGAGTCGGCAGGCTGATCATGTTCTGTTTAGGAATCGGTTGAAAGATGCCGGAATTGCGCATGTCGTTGCCGATGATCTCGGCCATGTCTTCAGACAGCACGGTACCGCCCTGCCAGCCAAACGGAACTACCGCGATCGGAATCGCACGATCGGCACCGCTGGTAACGACGATGTTCTTCTCCTGGGCCACGGCATTGCCCAGCACGAACAGGAGAAGGACGATGAAACCTCGAAGGTAATTGATCACAACGCTAGATCCTCAGGCGTAAATGTCATCATGAACGAGCGATACGGCTGAAACTCTTGAGCAGAGAGGCCCTGCATCTCGGTCAGCCGACCAATATTCTTTACCGCTGCGACGGCGGAGTTATCGAAAGGCACATCGCCGCTGGAACGCGAAACAGTCACAGCGGTGA